>JAXGWL010000121.1:0-3101 GCA_040773345.1 Lactobacillus sp.
ATCGAAGCCGTTCCTATCCTGGCTGTCGTTGTTGCCTTCCTGATTCTCTTCCTGTAATTAAAGCTTTAGTTATTGAATAGAGAGAAGGGCAGTAAATGACATTTCAACCATTGTTTGCAGCCTTGGACTTGGAATTGGGCGACTTGCTCTACTACTTGATTGTCTTTGGTATTTTACTATGGGTAGTCCAGCACTATGCTTGGGGCCCAGTAACCAAGATGATGGAGAAAAGACGCAAGAAAGTCACTGACGACTTAGATCAAGCCGCTAGCGATCGTAAAAGAGCTGAACTGCTTGCCAATCAGCGGGAAGCCGCTTTGAACAACTCTAAGCAGGAAGCCGCTCAGATTTTGTCTGATGCCAAAACTAGTGCCGAAAAAACAAGAAGATCGATTATCGATGATGCCGATAATGAAGCTGCCTCTATCAAAGCAAAAGCTAAGACTGACGCTGAGCAAGCCAAGCAAGATGCTTTAGCACAAGCGCAGTCGCAAGTTGCAGACCTCTCAGTCACAATTGCCGGCAAGGTAATTGCTAAGAATTTATCAGCTGATGACCAAAAGGATTTGGTTGATCAATTTATTAAGGGGTTGAACGACTAATGGCTTTGAGCAAAGAAGAGATAGCAAGCAGATATGGTTCTGCCTTGTTAGGCTTTGCTCAGGACAACAACTGCCTGGAGCAGATGCATGAAGAAACTAATGCACTGCAGGCAGCTATCAAAGAAAACCCGAGTTTTATTACCCTTTTAAGCGATCCCGTTCTGAGACTCAATGAAAAAGAACAAGTTCTTGCACAAGTCAGTGAGCTGTTTTCGCCACAAATGCAGGAATTTTTGAAATTGGTTCTGTCTTATGGACGCTTTAAAGAGCTGCCTGCGATTTTGGCCAATTTTGAATTGCGTTACGAGCGTCAACAGAAAGTATGGCGTGGTGAGGTAACGTCAGCGGTTAAATTAACTGCTGAGCAGTTGGCCGGAATTAGCGCGGCCTATTCTAAAAAATACGGCTTGCAGGGTCTTAAGCTAACTAACAAGGTAGATCCGGATATTTTAGGCGGCGTAATTTTAAAGGTTGATGACCGTTTGATTGACGGCTCAATCAGAACTACGCTTAAAAAAATCCGTGCGCATTTAACTATTAATGAATAAAAGAGGTGAAGCCATTGAGCATTAAAGCGGAAGAAATCAGTTCTTTAATCAAGAAACAGCTTGAGCACTATGATGACAAGCTGAATATCGACGAAGTTGGTACTGTTATCTACATCGGCGATGGGATTGCCAGAGCTCACGGATTGAACAATGTTATGTCAAACGAGTTGGTGCAATTTGCCAACGGCGCTTATGGCATCGCGCAAAACCTAGAAAGCAATGATGTTGGCATCATTATTTTAGGTAAGTTTGATGACATCCGCGAAGGTGACCAAGTCAAAAGAACTGGCCGGATCATGGAAGTTCCGGTTGGTGATGCTTTAATCGGACGAGTAGTCGATCCACTGGGCCAACCAATTGACGGCCAGGGGGAAATCAAGACAGATAAGACGCGTCCTATTGAGGCTAAGGCACCTGGTGTTATGCAGAGACAAAGTGTTAAGCAGCCTCTGCAGACTGGTATTAAGGCCATTGATGCTCTGGTACCAATTGGTCGTGGCCAGCGTGAACTGATTATTGGTGACCGTAAAACTGGGAAGACTTCTCTGGCGATTGATACAATTATCAATCAAAAGGGCAAGAACATGATCTGTATCTATGTTGCCATTGGCCAGAAGGAGTCTACTGTTAGAGCACAGGTTGAAACACTGCGGCGCTTTGGGGCGATGGATTACACCATTGTCCTGGAAGCCGGTCCAAGTGAGCCTGCGCCAATGCTATACATCGCGCCTTATGCAGGAACCGCGATGGGTGAAGAGTTTATGTACAACGGCAAGGATGTTTTGATCGTGTTCGATGACCTGTCTAAGCAGGCTGTCGCTTACCGTGAACTTTCCTTGCTGCTTCGTCGTCCACCTGGCCGTGAAGCTTATCCAGGTGACGTTTTCTACCTGCACTCAAGACTATTGGAACGTAGTGCTAAGTTAAGCGATAAATTGGGTGGTGGTTCGATGACTGCCTTGCCATTTATCGAAACCCAGGCCGGGGATATCTCAGCTTATATTCCAACGAACGTCATTTCCATCACTGACGGCCAGATCTTCCTGCAAAGCGATTTGTTCTTTGCTGGTACGCGGCCGGCTATCGACGCTGGTGCTTCGGTTTCTCGTGTTGGTGGTAACGCTCAGATCAAGGCCATGAAGAAGGTTGCAGGTACTTTGCGTGTGGACCTTGCTTCTTACCGTGAATTGGAAAGTTTCGCACAGTTCGGCAGTGATTTGGACCAAACCACGCAGGCTAAGTTGAATCGTGGTCGGCGGACTGTTGAAGTTTTGAAGCAGCCGCTGCACCAGCCACTGCCAGTTGAAAAACAGGTTTTGATCTTGTACGCTTTGACCCACGGTTACCTGGACCCAATTCCAGTCGCTGACATTCAGCGCTATGAGCAAGAAGTTGGTGAATACTTTGACAGCAACTTTCCAGATCTGCTAAAGACGATTCGTGACACCGGTGATCTGCCTGATGAAGATAAACTCAAGCATGCCTTAAAGGAATTTTCTGATGGATTTTTAACAAGTAAGAAATAGGAGGTAGTTTATGGCTGGCTCTTTACTTGATTTGAAAAGAAAGATTGCTTCAATTAACCAAACTGGTCAAATTACGGAAGCCATGCGCATGGTTTCCGCTGCCAAGCTGAGTCAGAGCGAAAAAATCGACCAGGGTTTTGTCTACTTTTCATCGCAAATGCGCGAGACTTTGTCGCACTTGGTCAGCCGGCGGGTTGTTGCCCACCTGGCCAAGGAAAATTTGTCGCTGAACAGAGCTAACTTGCAAAACCTGGACTACACCCAGATCTTTGACCTGGGCCTGGTCGAAAGCCTGATCCAGCCGCGCAAAGAAATTAAAAACGTCGGTTACCTGGTGATCGGCGGCGACCGCGGTCTGGTCGGTTCTTACAACAGCAACATCATTAAAAACATGATGAGCCTGTTTGAGAAAAAGCCGACCGACA
>JAXGWL010000122.1:0-3000 GCA_040773345.1 Lactobacillus sp.
ACCTCGCTACGGGCTTGTGGCGTCCCCAGCTTGCCCTTGGTCTGGCCTTCAAACTCCAGCAGTTCTTCGGGAATGCGGACAGCCAGCACCGCGCTTAAGCCTTCCCGGTAGTCGCTGCCGTCGATGCTCTTTTCCTTGGCTTTGAGCAGGCCCTGCTTTTTGGCGTAATCGTTAAAGGCCCGGGTGAAGCCGCTGCGCGCCCCTACTTCGTGCGAACCACCGTCGGGCGTGCGGACGTTGTTAACAAAAGACAAAAAGTTTTCTGAGTAGCCGTCGTTGTACTGGCCGGCAAACTCGATTTCCATGCCATCCTGCTTGCCTGAAAAGTAGAAGACGTCACCTAAGGTGTCTTTATCTTCGTTCAAATAAGCGACAAAGTACTTAATCCCGTCTTCGTATTTGAAGTCGTCGTGATGCTCCGGCTTGCGTTCGTCGGTCAAAACAAAGCGCACACCCGGCAGCAAGAACGCCGACTCGCGAATCCGCTCTTCAATGGTCGCAAAGTTAAAGTGAGTAGTGGTGAAGATGCTGGCGTCAGGTTTAAAAGTGATGGTCGTCCCTGTCTTATCCTTGGTCTGGCCCAGTTTTTTCAAAGTACCAACCGGGTGGCCGCCGTCTTTGAACTCTTCTTCAAAGGCCTCACCACCGCGCACGACCCGGACTTTGAGCCAGGACGAAAGCGCGTTTACTACGGAGGAACCGACGCCGTGCAGCCCACCGGAAGTCTTGTAGTTTTGCTCGGTAAACTTACCGCCGGCGTGTAAGACCGTCAAAATGACCTCGATCGTCGGTTTGCCCGAGGGGTGCATCCCTGTCGGCATGCCGCGGCCAAAGTCCTGCACCGTTACGCTGTTGTCGGCGTGGATAGTCGTGATGATCTCCTTGCCATAACCAGCCATAGCCTCGTCGACCGAGTTGTCGACGATTTCGTAGACCAGCTGGTCCAAACCATGACTGTCAGTGGAGCCAATGTACATGCCCGGCCTTTTTCTGACGGCCTCCAAACCGTACAGAATTTTAATCGATGAATCCGTGTATGTTTGTTTGACCAAACTAATTCCTCCAACTTGTTTTTATTTCCAAAATAAGGGGTTTTTACGCCTTTCTTTTGCTAAAATTGACTTGAAAGAAAAGGTGAAAGCCAATGCTCATTGTGAAGACAATACTGCTAGTTATTCTAGCATACTTGGTCGGGAGCTTTCCGACCGGCTACCTAATTGGCAAATTCTTCTACCACAAAGATATTCGCAAATTTGGTTCAGGAAATACAGGCGCAACTAACTCCTTCCGGGTCTTGGGCCCCTGGGCCGGCGCAGTTGTGTTAACCATCGACGTCTTAAAGGGCACTTTGGCCTCCCTGCTGCCGGTCATTTTTCACTTAGGCGGACCGCATTATTTGGTACTTGTCTTTGGCTTTATCAGCGTCTTTGGCCACGTCTTTTCCTGCTTTTTGCACTTCCACGGTGGGAAGGCCGTGGCCACTAGCGCAGGCATCCTGCTGGGCTACAGCCCGGCTTTCTTTGGTGTCTGTGCCGCGCTCTTTATCCCGATCGTTTTACTCACTAGCACCGTCAGCTTGAGTAGCCTGCTCACGGCAGTTTTGGCCTTTTTTGCGACCTTCTTTTTCCACGACTGGATCCTGACGGCGGGCATGGGCTTAATCGTGCTCATCTTGTTTATCCGCCACCAGACCAACATTCATCGCCTGGAACACCACAAGGAAAACATCATGCCTTTTGGCCTCTACTACCACTATAAGAAAAAGCACCAAGATCAAGACAATACGAACTAGTGTTCTAATAAAACCATAATGATTTAAAAGCACTTAGTCAATGACAGCAAAAAAGCCAGAGTTTTCAAAGCTCTGACTTTTTTTATTAGGCGTAAATGGTAGTCCCAGCGCCCTGCTCCACGCGACCGGCGTCACTTAAAGCGGCGATCGTCGCCTCGTGACCAGTGTGTTTGACGAAGTCTAAACAGGCTGCAACCTTAGGCGCCATGCTACCGGCGGCAAATTGACCAGCTGCCAAATATTGCGTCATCTGCTGCGCACTGACGCGCTCTAATGCCTTTTGATCTTTTTGACCAAAATTAATGAAGGCGTGGTCGACAGCTGTCAAAATGATCAGTCGGTCGGCCTGCAGCGTGCGGGCCAGCAAGGCCGCACCCCAGTCCTTGTCGATGACCGCGGCGACACCGTGCAGGCCGGCATCATCTTGCACGACGGGGATACCACCGCCGCCGGCGACAATGGGCACGCTGCCGTGGCGCAGCAGCAAGTCGATCAAGTCGGTATTCATGATCTTTAAGGGCTTCGGTGAAGCGACGACCTGCCGCCAGCCGCGCCCGGCATCTTCTCTATAGACTGCCTCGGGATGCAGCCTTTGTTGTTCCGCAACCTGCTCTTTTTTATAAAATGGCCCGATCGGCTTGGTTGGCTTTTGAAAAGCCGGTTCGTTTCGATCAACCAAGGTCGGTGTGACCAAGCAAACGGCCGGTTTAGCCAGCTGGGCATTTTGACTGGCCTGTTCCAACCAGTAGCCGATACTGCCCTGGCTCATGGCCCCGACAGTGGCCAGGGGCATGGCCGGTGTTTTGGCCGTATTGCCGGCTGCTTGCTGCAAGAGCAGCGCGCCAACCTGCGGCCCGTTGCCGTGGGTTAAGACTGCCTCGTTATTTTCTAACAGCGGCTTGAGTTGCTTAACACTTTGCAAGCAAGCAGCTTCCTGCCCCGCAGCACTGGGGTCGCCCGCCGAAATGGCGTTGCCGCCTAAAGCAATGACAATTCTATTCATGATTACACCCGTGGAATAAACAGGTTGCCCAAAGTGGCTGCCATAACGGCTTTGATAGAGTGCAGGCGGTTTTCGGCCTCGGTAAACTGCCAGGCAAAGTCTGATTCAAAGACCTCGTCGGTGACTTCCATAGCCGTGACGCCGTACTTTTGTGCTGCCTCTTTGCCGATCCTAGTTTCGGTGTTGTGGAAGGCCGGCAGGCAGT
>JAXGWL010000123.1:0-2953 GCA_040773345.1 Lactobacillus sp.
CAAACGATCCTTGCCCAGCTTTTGCAGTTCTGCCAGCTGAGCCATGGCCTTGTCTGAATACTCCACGCTTGCAGCGTGGTAGACCTTCGTGGCAATTTTGGTCAGCTTGGTCTTTAAATCATCCTCATCATCATAATCTGGCACAAGCTGCCCGTGTTCTTTATTTAAAGCGGACAGTACAGCTTGGGCGCCGTCCTTGCTTGAGTCAGCACCATGGTCGTGATAGTCAACGACCGCACAAGTGAAGCCTTGCTCTGCAATTAATCTTTCTAATAGCGAAAGTTCGGCAGTTGTGTCGCTAGTAAAGCGGTTGATCAACACAACGACCGGCAGACCATAAGCAGCCATGTTGTGCATGTGCCGCTCTAAGTTGCCAAAGCCTGCCCGCAAGGCAGGCAAGTTTTCTTCCTGCAAGTGAGCTGTTTCGTGCAAGGCCTGGTACTTCAAGGCCCGCACCGTGGCGACCATCACTACTGCGTCCGGCTTTTTGTCCAGTTGTGGCGCCACAAAGTCCATGAACTTTTGCCCGCCTAAGTCGGAGCCAAAACCTGCCTCGGTCAACACATAGTCACTCAAGTGCAGGGCTAAGTTAGTGGCCAAGATAGAATTGGCACCATGGGCGATGTTGGCAAAAGGACCGCCGTGCACAAAAGCAGGCGTGTGCGCCAAAGTTTGCACCAAATTTGGTTGCAGTGCTTGGCTTAAAATAGCAGCAATTGCGCCCTCAAAGTGCAGCTGTTTGACGTAGACTGGCTCGTCGGCCGTGGTGTAGCCGACCAGCATTTCGCCAATGCGGTGCTTTAAGTCATTGATGTCCTTGGCAAGACAGAAAATAGCCATGAGCTCGTTGGCAACAGTGATCGCGAAGCTCGTTTGGCGCTCTACGCCGTTAAAACGAGCGCCCTGCCCGATTGTCACGTGCCGAAGAGCCCGGTCGTTGACGTCTAGCCCGCGTTTTAAAAGGATCCGGTTGGGGTCCAGGTTGAGAGAATTATCGCGGTAGAGATAGTTGTCGACTAAAGCCGCCAAAGTATCGATGGCCGAGGTCAAAGCGTGCATGTCCCCTGTGAAGTGCAGGTTGATGTCTTCCATTGGCACGATTTGCGCTAAGCCGCCACCGGTGGCCCCACCCTTTAGGCCAAAGACAGGTCCCATGGACGGTTCACGTAAGGCTAAAGCGACTTTTTTGCCAAACTGCTGAGCTAAGGCATCGCCCAGACCAATTGTCATGGTCGATTTGCCTTCACCCGCTGGCGTCGGACTGATGGAAGTCACTAAGATCAGCTTGCCTAAATGACCGTTTTTTTCACTACGGCGAATGGCCTGCCAATTTACCTTGGCTTTATCGCGGCCGTAAACGATTAAATCAGCTGGCTTGAGACCAAGCTGGGCGGCTACCTTTTCAATTGCTTCTGGCTGGTTTGCCTGTGCAATCTGCAAATCTGATTTCATTTTGCAAGTCTCCTTTTTTCAAGAATCAAATAAGTTAGACTGGTTAATTCATCAAGTTGAACACGATAGATGACAAAAGAATGCCAGCTAGCAATCAGTTTGGGTGCTCGAACGGCTGTCGTTTGGCGTTTATACGGAAGCTTAACTTTGGTTTGCTCACCTCGTTGCAAAATGTAGGAATTGAGATAACTGTAAAAAAACAGGCAGGCGAAAATGACCCCTAAGATGATGGCTGGCCACACAATGGCCCGGTTGCCCTCAAAGGCGACGATGAATGCAACAAACAGCAAAACTAGCAGCCAGCTGTTGTAAATCAAGCCTGGCTTGCCTAAAAGCAGACAGTGTTTTTTCACAGTAACTTCCTTATGATAAGATAACTACAGAGTCATTATAGCAGACCTCACGCCTGCTAACAGTGAACGATGGAGGATATTAAAGTGAAAATTGGGATTATGACTGATAGTTCAGCATATTTGACCCCTGCTCAGATCAAAAAACATCACATCAAGGTACTGCCGCTAACCATCTTGTGGGGCGCGCAAACCTATTACGACATGAAGACGATCGGCTTTGAGGAATTTTATGACAAACTGGCGACCGCCAAAGTACTGCCGACTACCTCGCAGCCGTCTATTGGCACCGTCCAAAAAGCCAGCGACGAGTTCGTGGAACAAGGCTACACAGACGTCTTGCTCTTCACTTTATCTAGTGGCATCTCCGGCTTCTACAATTCAGTGTGCGCTTACGCCAAACAAGAAACGCGCCTCAGCATCCACCCGGTTGACGCCAAAATT
Organism: Lactobacillus sp.; assembly: GCA_040773345.1. GTDB lineage: Bacteria > Bacillota > Bacilli > Lactobacillales > Lactobacillaceae > Lactobacillus. The sequence goes on from JAXGWL010000123.1 coordinate 2,247, forward strand.
ACCTGCGCCGGCCTAGCCAGCCAAGTCCTTTTGGCAGCCAGATTGGCAGAAGCTGGTGCTAGCGTAGCAGAAATAATCGCTAAAACTGACGACTTACGCAGTACGACGCGCGTGCGTTTCATGGTTGATGACCTGGGCCACTTAAAACGCACCGGCCGGCTGTCCAATGCCGCTAGCTTTATCGGCGGCGTTTTACGCATTAAGCCTATTTTGGATATTCACATTCAAGGCGATGGCAAAATTGTGGCCATTGCCAAAGAACGTCAGACCAAAAGGGCCTTGCGGCACATCATTAACGATGTCGCTAAGGATGTTGCAGCCCACGATTATCCAATCCAGGCCAGCATTTTCCATGCTGATGATCCAGCGAGCGAAGAAAAATGGTGTCAGGCTTTTAAAGCAGCTTTGCCCGACCTGCGCTATGAAAAAAGCATTGTCGGGCCAGCAATTGGCGTTCACGTCGGTCAGCACTGCATGTCGATTATCTGGAGCAAGGATATTAATTCGTATTTTAAATAAGGCAATAAAAAAGAACCCCCTGCGGGGGTTCTTTTTTTACCATTTGATTGCAGCGTGCCAGTGATCAGCCGGCTTTTTGGTCTCTAGCATACTATTTAAGTAGTCAGCTGGCAAAACCTTATTTTTGATCAAGTAATGCAAGACTTCTTTTCTGACTAAAGTCAGCGGCTGGCCAATAAAGTACTGCC
>JAXGWL010000124.1:0-2934 GCA_040773345.1 Lactobacillus sp.
CTGTTCAGCCATCTTGCCAACTTCTTTAGCAATTTCTTGCCGGCGTTCACCAGTCAATTGCGGGATCACCAAGCGAATAACTTTACCGTCGTTAGCCGGAGTTAAGCCTAAATTAGAGGCCAAGATAGCGTGTTCAATGTCATCCAGACTTGACTTGTCATAAGGGGTGATCATTAACACACGTGGTTCAGGGATCGTCACTGATGACATTTGTGTTAAGGGCGTTGGGGTCCCGTAGTATTCAACCTTGACGTCATCGAGCAGTGAGGCATTGGCGACGCCAGCTCGAATGGTGGCCAAGTTTTGTCTGTACTTTTTGATGGAGACGTCCATATTGTTTTGTGCTTTATCAATAACTTCGTTGCTCATTATTTATTACCTCGAATAATCGTGCCGATATTTTCACCGGTGACAACGCGCTTAATGTTGCCCGGCTTGTTGACGTTGAAGACAATTAAAGGAATGTCAGTATCCATGGACAAAGAACTAGCCGTCCGGTCCATGACCTTTAAGTTCTTAGCGATGATGTCCAGCTGAGTTAGCTCATTAAACTTTTTGGCATCCGGATCGACTTTCGGGTCGGCTGAGTAAACGCCGTCCACACCATTTTTCGCCATTAAAATGACGTCCGCACCAATTTCAGCGGCCCGTAAAGCAGCCGTGGTGTCCGTTGAAAAGTAAGGGTTACCTGTCCCGCCGCCAAAAATGACGACCCGGCCTTTTTCTAAGTGGCGCAGTGCTCTTCTTCTGATGTAAGGCTCGGCCACTTGCCGCATTTCAATCGAAGTTTGCAGCCGGGTTGGCACACCCGTATTTTCCAAGTCATCTTGCAAAGCCAGCCCGTTCATAATCGTAGCCAGCATACCCATGTAGTCGGCCTGTGCTCTCTCCATACCAAGCTTGGCACCAGTGACGCCCCGCCACATGTTGCCGCCGCCACAAACAACGCCGATTTGGACGCCCAGTTCGTGGACAGATTTAATTTCATCGGCCAGGTGCTTAATCACCCTGGGATCAATGCCAAAGCCCTTTTCCCCAGCCAAAGCTTCACCGGAGATCTTCAAAATAATGCGCTTGTATTTAACTTGACTCATCTGGGTTTCCCTCCTATTAACTCATCTCATTTTAGCATATAATCGTGGCCACAAAAAAAGAAGGTACCACCCGGATACCTTCTCTTTTAAAAGACCTTGAACAGTCTTATTTCATTTGCTCTGCGACTTCAGCAGCGAAGTCATCGGAACGGTGTTCCAGCCCTTCGCCAACTTCAAAGCGAACGTAGCCGGTAACTTTGCCGTTTTGTGACTTAGCGTATGCACCGACCGTCATCTTGTCGTCCTTGACGTATGGTTGGTCAACTAAGCAAATTTCGCTTAAGTACTTGTTGACACGGCCCTTAACGATCATTGGCACGATCTTAGCTGGCTTGCCTTCCTTTTCGGTCTCCTTAGTGAAGACCTCCTTTTGACGGGCTAATTCGTCGGCTGGCACTGAATCTTTGTCCAAGTATTCAGGGTTGATCGCAGCAACGTGCATTGCCACGTTCTTGGCAGCTTCTTCGCTGCCGCCTTGCATCTTGACCAAAGCAACGATGGCACCCTTGTTGTGCTTGTAAGCACCAAAGACCTCGTCGTCATTCTTAGTCATGAATTGGAAGCGACGCAGGGTCAGCTTTTCGCCGATAACGGCAGTCAAGTCAGTGATAGCCGATTCAACGGTGCCGTCACCCAGCTTGGCAGCTAAAGCATCCTTCAGGTCCTTTGGCTTTGCGGCCAAAATAGCTTTGGTGATGTCATCAACCAACTTAATAAACTTGTCGTTCGAAGCGACGAAGTCAGTTTCGGAGTTGACTTCAACAACAACAGCATCGTTGCCGTCGATAGCGTATTCGCCCAAACCTTCGGCAGCAATCCGGCCGCTCTTCTTGGCAGCCTTAACGACACCGTTTTCACGCAAGATGTTGACGGCCTTTTCAATGTCACCGTCAGCCTTAACTAAGGCCTTCTTGCAGTCCATCATGCCGGCACCGGTCCGGTCACGCAATTCCTTAACGAGCTTAGCAGTAATCTTTGCCATGCTTATAAGTCCTCCCTTAGACTTTTTAAACTAGTCTTTGTCCTCGTCGTCTTGAGCGCTTTCTTCCATTGACTTGTCGTCTGAGTTTTCAGCAGCCTTGTCGGCCATTTCCTTTTCGACGTCTTCGCCGTCGTCTTGGCCTTGCTTGCCTTCGATGATGGCGTCAGCCATTGTACCAGAAATCAGGCGAATAGCCCGGATAGCGTCATCGTTGGCTGGAATGACAACGTCGATTGGGGTTGGGTCGGTGTTAGTGTCAACCATAGCAACAACTGGGATGCCCAGGATGTTAGCTTCGTGAACAGCGATCTTTTCCTTCTTCGGGTCGACTACGAACAAAACATCTGGAATTCTAGGCATGTCTTCAATACCGCCTAAGAATCTTTGCAGCTTGTCCTTTTCCTTGGTCAGAACTGCGGCTTCCTTCTTTGGCAAAACGTCAAAGGTGCCGTCTTCTGCCATGGTCTTCAAGTCCTTCAGACGCTTAACCCGGCTTTGGATGGTCTTCCAGTTAGTCAGAGTACCGCCCAGCCAACGTTCGTTAACGTAGTATTGGCCTGCACGGGTAGCTTCTTCTTGGATTGATTCTTGGGCCTGCTTCTTAGTCCCAACGAACAGGAAGACGCCGTTGTCCTTAGCAACTGCCTTGACGTAGTTGTAGGCATCGTCCAGCATCTTGATAGTCTTTTGCAGGTCGATGATGTAGATCCCGTTTCTTTGCGTGAAGATGTATTGCTTCATTCTTGGATCCCATCTTCTGGTTTGGTGGCCGAAATGAACCCCTGCTTCCAGTAATTGTTTCATCGTAACAACTGACATAAAAAAATCCTCCTATGGTTTTTTACCTCTCAATAGCTC
>JAXGWL010000125.1:0-2895 GCA_040773345.1 Lactobacillus sp.
CCACACCGTCGTCCACGCAACGTCTCAAACTCAAAGGCCCGCGTAGCTCACGCTGCAGCCGTTGTTAATTACCTGAACAAGGCTGCTAAGGATGCCAAGAAGTAATTAAGCACATTAAAATGAGCCACGGCTTTTTCCGTGGCTCTTTTTTTGTATCCGTGAGGAGGTACTGCCCATGAAATTTCAATGCAGCAACTGTGGCCTGCGCATGGCCTCGCTCCACTTCAAAAAGCCAGGGTTAATGAATCCCAGTCTGACCAGCCTTTGCGACATCTGCCGCCAGCGTGGTCTTGACCCCCAAGACTTCGGTAACCCTGTCGTCCGGCTTTTTGCCAAGACCTTGCTCTACACCTTTACCGGCAGCCAAGCCGAACTGCCCACCAGTTTTAGCGTCGACCGGGACCAGCGTAAAAACTACGAGGCCTTCTTGCAAGACTTCGACGGCAACCCCGTCGCCCAAGAGCAGGTCAAAAGAAGTACGTTGAACGCGGCCATTATTGCTAGTGAAGACGGTAAACTCGCCTTTGTGCCTAGCCAAGAACTCGAATTTGCCGCCAACTTAAAGCGGCTGGGTCTCAAAGTTTCCTTCCAGTTAAACAAGGTCGACTTCATCGACCGCGAACGCGTGCGCGCCCACTACCACTACCGTTGCCAATACTGTGGTCGCAAGGGGCGCAGCGTCGACCACAAAAACCCGGTTTCGCTGTCGCAGGACAACAGCATGGCCAACCTGATTTTGTCCTGCAGCGAGTGCAACCGCATCAAGTCGGACATGCCTTTTGACCTCTTCGTCAAACTCAACAGCCGGTTGACCAAGGTGAACAAGAAACTCGTGCGCTATGAAGATGCGCTGGGCACCTTGAAAGAGGCCTTCCAGGAACGGCGGCGTTACTTGGCCGGGCAGGTGCATTTAAAAGGCACTTACCAGGATCCGGAGCTGAATAAAATTCGCAAACAAAATAAGCACTTGCAAGACGCCATCGACAGCCTGCAAAGCGATTATGATGCCTTGCGCAATGCCCGCAAGACCTATTTTGAAAATGGCTGGAAGTTATATGACGCCGGCCAGCAGCAGGAGATTGTCTAATGAAAAAAGAAAGCAGCACGCGTAATTTTTTAGTCATGGTCTCAATGATCTTTGCCTTGTTCTTTGGGGCCGGCAATTTGATTTTCCCGCTGCACTTAGGCCAAATGGCCGGGCACAACTGGGCCCAAGCCGCTTTTGGCTTTTGCCTGACGGGAGTCTTGCTGCCACTGTTGGCTCTGTTCGGTTTGGCGCGGACCCACGCCCACAGCATGTATGAGGCCTTTTTGCCACTAGGGCCCAAGCCAGCTTTAATGTTGCTGGTCTTGCTCCAGTTGACCATCGGCACGATCATGGGGACGCCTAGAACGGCGACCGTGTCTTATACGGTCGGTATCGCGCCACTGCTCCCGCACCATTTGCAACAAATGGGGCTGTTGGCCTTTACGGCCTTGTATTTCGTGACTTGCTTTGCCGTGACCTATTCGGAAAGTACTTTTTTAAACCAGGTCGGCAAAATCTTGAACCCGCTCTGCCTGCTGCTTCTGTTTACCGTCTTTTTCCTGGCTTTTAAAAATCCCTTGGGCGGTCTGAATCACGCCGCGCACGCAGTCTACCTTCGCCATGCCTTGACGGGCGGTTTTTTGGAAGGTTACAACACCGGGGATGCCTTGGGCGCCTTGGCCTTTGGCGTGGCGATTATCAACGCCATTAAGAGTCTGCACTTTAAAAAAACGGCCGAGACACTGGCTACTGCCGGCAGCACAGCCATGGCCCTAATCGCTTTGATCTATGTTTTGCTGATCATGCTGGGCACGATGTCGCTGGGGCGCTTCCGGCTCTCGGAAAACGGGGGCGTCGCCTTGTCCCAGGTCGTGCGGGCCTATGGCGGCCACGTGGGTCAAGCGCTATTAGCTGCTTTGATCATCACAACCTGCATTACCACGGGCATGGGGCTGGTATCCGCCTTTGCGCTCGACTTTCACCGCCATTTTCCACGTTTGAGCTACCACGGCTGGTTGGCTGTTGTCTGCGTCATCTCCTTTTGGGTGGCCACGACTGGGCTTGACCGCATCATTAGCTGGTCGCGGCCGCTGCTCAACTTTCTCTACCCAGTAGCCATCACGATTATTATTTTGGCGGTGCTGTCGCCTTATTTTGCCCATGACAAAATTGTTTACCGGGTGACCGTCGCCTTTGTGCTGATTCCCGCCCTCCTTGATTTGCTAGCGACGATCCCAGTCAACTGGGCCTGGGTACACTTCTTTAGCCAAGTGCGGGGCCTGTTGCCTTTGGCGCAAGTGGGTTTATCCTGGCTAATACCTGGTGGTATCGGCCTAGTCATTGGTTGGCTGTACCACCTGCAAAAAGTACGCAGAGCATAAAAAAACGGCTTTTACTAATGTAAAAGCCGTTTTTTTGTTTGTCTTTAATTAGCTTTAGGCGTAAAGAGATAGCCGCCCCAACGGACCGGTTCTTGCTTAGTCGGCAGGCAGAGCATGATTATTAAAGCAATCTGCCCCGCGCCAGCTAACAGGTAGAGCCAAAGCCAGTAGGCGCTGAGCCCCATGTCGTGCAGGCGGCGGGCCGCCAAGCCTAGGATGCCCAACCTAAACCAGATGAACAGGGCTAAGGGGATCAGTAAATACAGCCACAGCCAAGGCGAAGCGGTGTAGTAGACCTGCCAGTTGATCAGGTCGTGGCTCACTGGCAGCGCCAGGGCCGTGATGGCCATGACGACTGGGATTACAGTCAGCACTTCTAGCACCGCAAAGCCAGCCCAGAAGGTCAGCACCGTTGAGCGGGCATTCCAGGTAAAGGGCCGCAAGAACGCTTCGTGCATGATTTGCCCAAAAGTCGGGCGTGGCACG
>JAXGWL010000126.1:0-2874 GCA_040773345.1 Lactobacillus sp.
AAAAGATTTCCCCCGGGGCTTGCTTTTTGGGACGGCCTTTACCATCATCAGCTATGTCTTATCGATGTTCATGGCCGGCTTTACCGTTAATTACCATCACGATGTCATGCGCAGCGGCGTCAACTTAGGTAATATGACCTATGTCATCTTCCACCGCTTGGGGCAAGCTTTAGGGCAGGGACTTGGCCTGTCGCTTGCGGCCAGTGATGCAATTGGTGGTACCTTTGTCCGTTTTGTGGCTTTAGCTGCTTTGATGGGCATGATTGGCGCCTTTTTCGTTGTCATTTACTCACCAATTAAGTCCTTTATCTTAGGCTCTGACGAAAGGTTATGGCCGAAGAAACTAATTAAATTGAACGAACACAACATTCCGACGACGGCAATGTGGGCCCAGGCAATTTTTGTCTGTTTGATTATCTTCTTTGTAGCCTTTGGTGGCAGCGCGGCAAAGAGCTTCTACCAAATTCTGCAAAACATGGTCAACGTCTCATCGGCTGCCTCTTACATTTTTATCGTCGGGGCGTTTCCCTCCTTTATTAAAAAGGACCCCGACAGGGGCTTTAGGATTTTTAAAAAGCGTCGTTGGACGATTGCCTTAGTCATTTTGGTGGAAGCAGTGATTGGTGCTGGCATTTTCTTCACAATTGTTGAGCCAATCTTGCACGGCGACTACATGTCGGCCTTTTGGACCGCGCTGGGTCCAATCGTCTTTGGGCTGATTGCCTATATCTTTTACAAGGCTTCAGAGCGTGCGCATAACTTTAGCGATGAATAAAAAAATAAAGCTTGGGTTAACCAAGCTTTATTTTTTTGTTTCTTTTTTATTTTTGTCTTTATTTTTATCTTTTGGCTTGCCGCCGTTTTTTTTAAAATCGTCAGGCATCACGGCAAACTTGTCGAGCATTTTTTCCAAGTCATCTTGCTTTTTAAAAGTTAAGCCCATGTTATCACTCCTTTTGTGCCAATATTATAGCAAAAAAAGCTTGCCAGTTTATGAAAAATAGCTTAAAATAATGAGCAATTAAAAGCTTAGGAAAAGACTAGTAAAAATGGCCAGCCACCGTACAGTGAGCCGGCGCTAGTGGGAAGTCGACCGTGCTGCCATTTTGAAGAACGCTTTTCTCATCATGCTGCTGGCAGAAATGTCCGCCGTTTTGGCCGCGTTATGGTCAGTGCAAGTGGCTCTTTATGAGCAAGCAGGGTGGCACCGCGGATCCAGGAGAAGCCTTTCGTCCCAATGAACGGAGGAAAGGCTTCTTTTGGCATTTCAGGAGGAAAACATGAGCCAGTTAATCATTCCCAAAAATTACGATCCAAAATTATCCATCCGCCAAACGGAAGAGGCCATCCGCTACATTCGAGAAACCTTTCAAAACGAATTTGGCAAAAGGATGCGCTTGCAAAGAATGAGCGCGCCCATGTTTGTCAAAAAGTCTTCTGGTTTAAACGACAACTTGGATGGCATTGCCCAGCCTGTTGCTTTTAAAATGAAAGACGACCCACAGGAAACCATTGAGGTTGTGCACTCACTAGCCAAGTGGAAGCGCATGGCGCTAGCAAAATACAAGTTTGGCCTGCACGAAGGTCTGTATACTAATATGAACGCCATCCGCAAAGATGAAGAGTTGGACAACCTGCACTCCATCTATGTTGATCAGTGGGACTGGGAAAAAGTCATTGCCAAAAGCGAGCGCAACATCACTACGCTGAAAAAGACAGTTCGGCGTATCTTCAAAATCATTAAGCACATGGAAGACGAAGTCTGGTACCGCTACCCAGCTGCTGTCTATCATTTGCCCGCACAGATCAGGTTTGTCACCAGCCAGGAATTAGAAGATCGGTGGCCTGACAAAACGCCTAAAGAGCGCGAAAACCTGATTTGTCAAGAAGAGGGCGCGGTCTTTATTATGCAAATCGGCGGGAAGTTAAAAAGTGGCCAGCCGCATGACTTACGGGCACCTGATTACGATGACTGGGCTTTAAATGGTGACATCATGTTTTGGTATGAGCCACTGCACTGTGCTTTAGAGATTTCTTCGATGGGCATCCGCGTCAGTCCAGAAAGCTTGCGGCGGCAGTTGAAACTAGCCCATGCTGAAGATCGGCTAAAGCTGCCTTTCCACCGGGCTCTTTTAAAGGGCGAACTGCCTTATACCATCGGTGGTGGCATTGGGCAATCGCGCCTGTGCATGCTTTTGCTCGGCAAGGCCCACGTTGGCGAAGTGCAGGCCAGTGTTTGGCCAGAAGACATGGTGGCTAAATGTCAGGCGGCGCACATTCAGCTGCTCTAAAAAAAGCTCGGCTTAGGCCGAGCTTTTTTACGTTCTTATTGTAGAATAGATTAAAACTAGAAGGAGGCAGCAGGCATGCCAGAAGGCTTAAGCAGGCAGCAGGTTGCACAACAACAGGCGGCTGGCAAGGTCAACCGCGCTGTTGACAATAATTTTAAGAGCAACAGGGACATTATTAAAGAAAACGTCTTTACTTATTTTAACTTGATCTTTTTAGTATTGGCGCTGCTTTTGGTGTTAGTGCAGGCCTGGCGCGACCTGACTTTTTTGCCAGTGATTATCGCAAACACTGTGATCGGCATCATCCAGGAAATTCGGGCTAAGCACGTTTTGGGCAAGCTGCAGGTTTTACATGCAGCACAAGCTCGGGTTGTCCGTGACGGCAAGGAGCAAAAGGTCGACGTCCATGACCTGGTTTTGGACGACATCATTTTGCTGAAAACTGGCGACCAGATTCCCGCCGATGCGGTCGTTGTGCAGGGCCAGCTGAGCGTCAACGAATCGCTGCTGACTGGTGAAAGCGATGAGATCACAAAGAAAAAAGACGCTAAGTTGATGTCGGGCAGCTTTGTGGTCTCAGGAC
>JAXGWL010000127.1:0-2827 GCA_040773345.1 Lactobacillus sp.
TCTTAACGCCGAAAGTAGTTGGTGGGAAACTGCCTGCGAGGAAAGGAAGCTGCCGTGCTCTTTTTTTAATAATCCGGTTTAGCTCAGTTGGTAGAGCACCTGACTGTTAATCAGGTTGTCGTCAGTTCGAGTCTGACAACCAGAGTAGCATTAGCTAGAGCATTTGGAGTGTTGTCCGAGTGGTTGAAGGAGCATGATTGGAAATCATGTATACGGGGTTTTTCCTGTATCGAGAGTTCGAATCTCTCACACTCCGCCATTTAATGCTGAAAGAGCTAGTCGTACGACTAGCTCTTTTTTTGTTTGCGCGAGTTTAGTTATGTAATAGAAATGTAAGCGCTTTTCCTTAAGCTCCGTGCTATACTTGAATTATGAACAGTATAGAAACCAAATTGATTAAGCAATTATCGCCGGCAGCTAAAGCTGTGTGGGGTAAAAAAGATAATAGTGGCCAAGATGAATTTTGGTTGCCGCTGGTGCAACACCTGTTAGATACAAAGAATGTCATTACATATCTATATTCTCACTGGCTAAGTGCTGGACAGCGCGCTTTGTTATGTTCAAATTTGCCAGAACAACAAGTTGTTCAGCTAGTTAGCTTTTTAGGCTTTATTCACGATATAGGCAAGGCCACACCTGCTTTTCAAAAGAAACAATCATATATACATGATGCTGACTTAGACCAAGACCTGCTGGAAAAGATCGCACGTGGTGGGTTAGAAGATTTAAATAAGTTGGTTTTAAGTAACTCTGAGAAAACTCCCCATGCTTTGGCTGGCGAAGCAATCTTGGAGGTTAATGGCCTAAACGAAACGGTAGGTGCGATCATTGGTGGTCACCATGGAAAGCCATTATCTAAAGAATTTTATGGACAGGCTTCAGAGAACACCTATGATCACAACTACTTTGGCAAAAATCACCAAAATAAATGGCAAAAACTACAACAGGAGCTCATTGACCTGGGACTTAAATTAACAGGTTTTTCTTCTTTAACTGAACTTCCAGAAATTTCGCAACCACAAGCAGTTATCCTGGAGGGCTTAGTCATCATGGCCGATTGGCTGGCTTCAAGCCAATGTTTAAATGATGATCCGTCTAAGCCAATGTTCTATTTAATTCCGTTAAACGAAGGCTTAGATGATATTGATTCCAAGAGCCGTTTTCAAGATGCAATCTTGACCTGGTCTGTTGACCAGAGTTGGGACGCTCAGCCTGTCACAGATATCAAGGGCCAGTATAAACGGCGGTGGCATTTTGACCCACGGCCAGTGCAAGAAAAGATGTCAGAACAGATAGCCGAAATTGATGAACCGGGTATGGTCATTATTGAAGCCCCGATGGGGATCGGTAAAACGGAAATTGCCTTAACTGCAGCCGAACAGTTAGCCTTCGCTACTGGCCGCAATGGTCTCTTCATGGGTTTACCAACTCAGGCGACGACGAATGCGATGTTTACGCGGGTCGAGCAGTGGCTAAAAAGGATGGCCACGGATGAACAAGCAAATTTAAGTATTAAATTGATGCATGGCAAAGCCCAATTTAATTCGGAATACCGTCAGCTACCACGGGCTGAAAACGTCGATGAAGACGTTGATCAGCAGGGCGCAGTCACAGTTAACAGCTGGTTTTCGGGCAAGAAATCTATTTTAAACGAATTTACGATTGGTACGGTTGACCAGTTGTTGTTAATGGCCTTGAAGCAAAAGCACTTGTGTTTACGGCATTTAGGCTTTAGCGGCAAGGTTGTCGTTATTGACGAGGTGCATGCCTACGATGCGTATATGAATTCTTACCTAAAGCGTGCGTTGACTTGGCTAGGTGCCTACCGCGTACTGGTTGTTGCTCTATCTGCTACTTTACCTGCTAAAAAAAGAAAAGATTTGCTCGCGGCTTATCTAAAAGGCAGGTATGGCAGGCAGGCCAAAGATTTTGACCTACAGTACCAAGAGGCCTATCCACTTTTGACTTATACCGATGGGCCAACGGTCAAACAATTAGCTGACTTTGACAAGATGCCGACTCAAACAGTGCAAGTAGTGCGAACTGCCCTAGATGATCAGGATTTAGTCAACAAAGTGACGCAAGAAATTAGCCAGGGCGGGGTAGCCGGTGTCATCGTGAACACGGTTAAGCGGGCACAACAGCTGGCGTCTTTGTTGCCCAAGGCTATTCCTAAGCTGGTTTTGCACTCTGCATTTTTAACACCAGACCGCAGCAAATTAGAAGAAAAACTACAGAAGCTGATAGGCAAAAATGGTCAGCGCCCAGAAAAGCTAGTGGTCATCGGTACGCAGGTTTTGGAGCAGTCGCTAGATATTGACTTTGACGTTCTTTTTACAGACATTGCGCCAATGGACTTAATTCTGCAGAGAGTTGGACGTCTGCATCGTCATAAAATTAAGCGACCAGCTGAATTAAAGCAAGCCAGGGTCTACGTGATTTTCCCACAAGACGAAGATTCGTATGGTGCAGCCAATGAGGCAATCTATGAGAAATATATCTTACAAAAGACGGATTACTTCTTGCCGAATAAGTTAGATTTACCAAATGATATTTCGCCTTTAGTGCAAAAAGTTTATGACGAAGGAACAGATGATCTGATACCAACATTGTCTAGCGCTCTTGAACTATACGAGCAGGATCAGGCTAAGGCCAGAAAAAAGGCCAGGGCCTTTCAAATAAAACGACCTCAGCCTAAGAAATCACTGCGCAGTTGGCTTGATTATTCCCAGCCTGATCAGGCACAAAGTGAAGAAGCTGCCCAGGCGACTGTTCGTGAGATTAAGGAAACAATCGAAGTCATTTTGCTGATGGAAAAAGATGGGCA
>JAXGWL010000128.1:0-2809 GCA_040773345.1 Lactobacillus sp.
CTTTTTGGACGTATCGGTTCGACCCCGATCACCGCTATTTTTGTTAGCTCACTTCTTGCAAGTGAGCTTTTTTTGTGCCCAAAATTGCATGATTATTGGCAGGTCTTTATAATTAAAAGAAGTATTGGAGGCATTTATGAATATTGGCATTTTTACCGACACCTACATCCCCCAATTAAGTGGGGTGGCCACTTCGATTCAGACGTTGACGAATGCGTTGGAGGCACAGGGCAACAACGTATTTATCTTTACGACCACTGACCCTCATGTTAAAAAGGGGACCGTGGAGCCGAATATCTTCCGTTTTGGCAGCGTGCCTTTTATTTCTTTCACCGACCGGCGCGTTGCCTTTAGAGGGATGTTTGAAGCTGCAACCGTCGCAAAAAAAGCCAAACTTGATATTGTGCACACGCAGACAGAGTTTTCGATGGGGGCGATTGGTAAGCACGTTGCGCACCAGTTAAAAATTCCGGCTGTGCATACCTACCACACGATGTATGAGGACTACCTCCATTACGTCTTAAATGGTCACTTATTGCGGCCCGTGCATGTCAAGGCTTTCACGCGTGCTTATTTGCATAATATGGATGGGGTCATTGCGCCAAGCCCGCGTGTTCAGCAACTGCTGACTCGTTATGAGGTTAAAATCCCCATCCGGGTAATTCCCACCGGTGCTGATGTCGCCGGCATCAATGAGACGCCGCAGCGCGATGTGCGTCCTGAATTGGGGCTTAAGCCTGATGATCTGGTTCTTTTGACTTTGTCCCGCATCGCCTCCGAAAAAAAGATTGGCGATATCCTTTCAGTCCTGCCGGAAATTATTAGCCAGTTTCCAAAAACTAAGCTGGTCATTGCCGGTGACGGGCCAGACGTTGATCAGCTTAAGGCACAAGTTGAAAGGCTGACTTTGGAAGACTACGTCATTTTTACGGGACCAATTCCACACGAGGATACAGGCAATTACTACCGGATGGCAGATTTGTTTGTTTCTGCTAGTGACACCGAGACTCAAGGTTTAACTTATATTGAAGCTCTGTCGGCAGGTACGCGCTGCGTGGTCTATAAAACCAACTACACTGATTACGTTTACGATCAGCCTGAGCTGGGCAGTACTTTTGAAACCAAACGGCAGATGCTGCAAGAAATCTTGGCCTATCTCAAACGCGGCCAAAGCAAGATTAATCAAGAAACGTTGGCCAACAAAATGCAGGTTTTGTCAGCGGCACATTTTGGCCAAGAAGTCAGTTCTTTTTATAGGGAAACAATCGCGAGATTTAAGCAAAAAGAGGCAAGCAATGATTAGAATCAACATGTTTTCACAAGCCGATTCAGTCGCTGGGCAGGGCGTAGGTTCTGCTTACAATGAATTGATCAAGCTGCTGCGCACTCACCTGGTCGATGGCTTTTACGTCACCGTTAATAAATACGGCAGAAGCGACCTCACTCACTACCATACGATCAACCCGACTTACTTTGCCAACAGCTTTTCACCAGCGCGCGGACGCAAGATTGGTTATGCCCATTTTCTGCCTGAGACTTTGGAAGGCTCAATTAACTTGCCTAAGCCGGCCAAGGCTGTCTTTTACAAATACGTGATTGACTTCTACAAGCGAATGGATCAAATCGTCGTGGTCAATCCGATTTTTATTCCCAAGCTGGTCAAGTATGGCATTTCGGAAGATAAGGTCAAATATATCCCTAACTTTGTGGCCAAGAGTGAGTTCTATCCTGAAAGTGCTGAGCAAAAGCAGGCCTTTCGCAAGAAAGAAGGCCTTGCTCCTGACAAATTCGTTGTTTTAGGGGATGGACAAGTTCAGCAGCGTAAGGGAGTTGACGATTTCGTCAAACTGGCAGAAGCTAATCCTAACTTGCAGTTCATTTGGGCCGGTGGCTTTTCTTTTGGTAAATTGACTGATGGTTACGATCACTATAAGAAGATCGTCGGCAACCCGCCCAAGAATTTGAAGTTTACAGGTATTATTCCCCGGGAAAAGTTGGTTGACTATCTGAACATGGCCGACCTCTTCTTGCTGCCGTCTTTTGATGAGCTATTTCCAATGTCGGTGCTGGAAGCCTTCTCTTGTGGCACGCCGGTTTTATTACGGTCGTTGCCGCTTTATGAAGCGATCATTTCTGGCTATTATCTGTCGGGTAAAGATTTTGACGAGCTGAATGCCCAATTGAAAAAAGCCGCCAGCGATCCGAATTTGCTTCGGCGCTACCAAAACTTGTCTAACCAGGCGAGTGCCCAGTATTCGGAAGATCACTTAGCTCAAATTTGGTATAAGTTTTACACTGAACAGTACGAAATTGGCAGGAGATTAGGTCAAATTAAAGCATGAAAAAATCTCATTTAATCGGCGTGGCGGTTGTTTTACTGATCAGCGGCTATGTTTTATATCGTGATTTGCGCGACACGCCCGTGCAGGAATTGAAAAAAGCAGCCGGTTCTCTTAACTGGGGCTGGCTGCTTTTTGTCTTGTTAGTGGTCTTGCTTTCGTTTTTATGCGAGGCAGGCATTTTAGCCACACTGGCTGCGCGGCCAGGTGGTCAGCTGGCTAGTACCTGGGGCTTTATCAGAATTCCTTGGATTCAGGCTCTGTTCAATGCTATTACGCCCATGTCGACTGGTGGTCAACCTTCGCAGCTGGTCGCTTTTGTGCAAATGGGTGTTGAAGGTGGCCGTGCAACCTCGCTGCTTTTAATGAAATTCATTATTTATCAGGTAGTGGTCTTGGTAGCCTACCTCACTGCCATTTTTTCTGGTTTTGCACTGGTGATGACCAAATTCAGGGCACTGGCCTTTTTC
>JAXGWL010000129.1:0-2745 GCA_040773345.1 Lactobacillus sp.
CTTTTGCCGTGATAGCAGCCGCTACTGACCTTAAAGGCAGCTTGCAAGCGTGGAAAGAGTTCGTTGACCACGTCAATACGCGGGGCGGAAAAAGCAACGCGACCCCCTTGCCTGAGGCATTCTGCTATGATTTGGTAAGTGATTTCAGTTTTGCCTGCCCCGGTCACGGCATGAACCAGGCGGCTGCGGCCCTTTCGAAAGCTATGTACCAAGTCGGTACTGACCTGTGCCTGGAGAGCAGTTAACTGCCCCTGCCAGCACAACACATTTTTGTTAGCTAAAAAGGAACTCGCTTGTTCATTACGAACAAGCTGCATCTCTGGGCGCACCAAACCCAAACTGGCACAGCCCGGACAAGCGCCGGCCTGTAATTTTGTTTGGCAGCGCTGACAGCGGCCGGCAATAACGGCTGGCCGCACCGTAAGCCCTGCAGGTACTGGGCTTTTGTCTGCCAAGAGCCACTGGCGACCGGGCTGAGCAAATTTATTCTTTAACTTCGTCATGGCAACCCCCCACACTTAACTACGCAAAAAGAGGACTGATTTTTTTGACAGCAGAAATAAAGAGCTATCGTACCATTGCTGGTGCTGGCACTAACGAAATGACCATCAAAAAAAGTCGTTTTATTACCAGCATGCAGCGCTGCAATAGTACCGCTGAAGCTGAACAATTTATTGCCAAAATCAAAAAGCAGTATCATGATGCCACCCACAATACCTTCGCTTACCGAATTGGGAACTTAGAAAAGGCCAGCGATAATGGTGAACCTCAGGGCACGGCTGGAGTACCCGAATTGACTAGTTTGCGGCTCATGAAATTGGCAAATGTGGCTGCAGTTGTGACACGCTATTTTGGGGGTATTAAGTTAGGTGCCGGCGGTTTGGTGCGGGCCTATGCCAACTCTGTCACGAACTGTGCCGAAAAAATTGGCCTAGTCGTCTGTCGTACGCAGCTGCTGCTCACTTTTTCCTGTAATTATCACCAGCTGGGACTAGTGCAAAATTACCTGCGTCAAAACGAAATTGCAGTTGCTAAAACTGACTACGGCTCAGCGGTTACTTGGCAAATTTATTTAGATGCCGACCCAGACCTAGTGCAGAAAACAAGCGTTGAGCTAAGCGATCTCCTTTCACGCCCCGTCAACTTAAAAAAGCTGGCTACTAGTTTTCGGGAAATACCCCTAAGCAAAGCAAAAAAAATAAAGCTCGGCTGAGCTTTATTTTTTTGTCTTTCTTTGGTTTGGGGCATGTTTATCTTGCAATTCTGTTGGTTGTTCTTGGCCCAGGTGCCAGACGTGAATTTCAGG
Source organism: Lactobacillus sp. (assembly GCA_040773345.1). GTDB lineage: Bacteria > Bacillota > Bacilli > Lactobacillales > Lactobacillaceae > Lactobacillus. The sequence continues at coordinate 1,307 of JAXGWL010000129.1, forward strand.
ATCACGCCTTTGCAAATGATGGATGATCCGCTCAAAAAAGTGCAAAAACGGCTTATACTTTTCACCCAAGAGGCCAATAGATTCCACAAAGAGCTCTAAAGCAAACAGCAAGGCTAAAATTAAAGGAATCGTGCCCCAGGCGGGGGAAAGCAGGAAAAGCAAAGAGACAAAAGAAAAGAGCAAAGACATCCCGTACATGGCCAACACGGTTTGCCGGTGGGTTAGCCCCATCGCCATCAACTGGTGGTGCAGGTGGTGCTTATCAGCCTGCGAAATAGGATGATGATTTAACTTGCGGCGAATCATCGCGTAAATCGTATCGGTAATTGGCACGCCCAAGATAATGATTGGCACCAATAACGAAATAAAGGTGACGTTTTTTAAACCCTTGAGCGAAAGCACAGCAATCATAAAGCCGATGTACAAAGCCCCAGTATCACCTAAAAAAATCTTGGCTGGGTGAAAGTTGTAAGGCAGAAAGCCTAACAGACAAGCGGCCAATAAGAGACAGGAAATTGGGACATACAGATTATGAGTGTGCAAGAAGAAATAGCCAACGATGCCCATCGTGGTAAGGGAAATCATCGACACGCCTGTTGCCAGACCATCTAGGCCATCAATCAAATTGACGGCATTGGTCAAAGCCAAGATCCAAAAAACGGTGATTGGCAAACTCCACCAACCCAAATAAAATTTGCCAATAAAGGGGAGACTGACCTCATTCATCCTGATGCCTGCCAAAAAGTAGATGATCAGCGCGGCTATAAAGATGCCCAGCATCTTTTGGCGCGGCTTAAGTTCTAGGATGTCATCGATTAGACCAGTCAAAACAATGGTCGAACTAGCTAATAGGATTGAAAACAGCTCGTGGGTGGGGAACTGGTTGCGCAACAAAATAAAGCTACCAATGTTGTAGCTCACGAAAATCCCTAAACCACCAATTGTCGGCATAGGCTTTTTATTGACCCGACGCGCGTTAGGATCGTCAACTGCCCCTAAGACAAAGGCTAGCCTCCGGATAAACGGTGTCAAAATTGCTGCAATCAGCACCACTAAAATTAAATAGACTAAAATTCTGAACATAAATCTGCAATTCCCTTTTCTTCGCTACAATTATACAGGTCGGTGCATTATCTGACAAACAACAAAAAAGACCGGCCTTCAAAGCCGATCTTTTTATTTGGCAATTGCAATTGCTCTTTTTTCACGGATCACGGTCACCTTAATGTTGCCTGGGTATTCCATTTCCGCTTCAATCTGGTTCTTGATATCGCGCGCCAAAACAACCATTTGATCATCACTGACCTTGCCGGGCTCAACCATGACTCTAATTTCACGGCCAGCCTGAATCGCATAAGCCTGTTTGACGCCTTGTTAGCTTTTCGCGATCTGTTCATGTTTCTGCAATCGTTTGACATAATTCTCAAGCGACTCGCTTC
>JAXGWL010000130.1:0-2739 GCA_040773345.1 Lactobacillus sp.
CAAGAGCGAGGCTGAGCTGATCGACCAGGACGCCAAGAGCTTTGAATTAAACGGCACCCAAGTGCGCGTCGACCAAGTCAACACGGTCGACCTGCCAGAAGCCATGGCACGCAAGGATGCCTTTGTCGCAGCTATGGAAAAAGAAGCCCAGGAAAAGGGCTACGACTTGTTCTTAGTGATGCTGACGGACATCATCAACTCTAACTCCAAGGGCATCGTCACTGGTTCAGATGATGCAGTTGCTGCTTTTGAACAGGCCTTTGGCAAAAAGCTACAAGACAACGTCGTTGACCTGCCAGGCGTTGTTTCCCGGAAAAAGCAAATCGTGCCACCATTGACTAAGGCTTTTGAATAAGAGAAAGGCGATTTTATGCAATACCCACAGTTAAATGTCATGACTTCGGTTGGCCCGCAAGCTAAGATTGCCACGAACTACGGTGACATCTTAATTCAATTGTTTGAGGAACAAGCTCCTTTGACGGTTGAAAACTTTGTCCGGCTGGCCATGAACAAGTACTACGATGGCCTGACTTTTCACCGGGTCATTGACAACTTTATGATCCAGGGCGGCGACCCAGAAGGTGAAGGTACCGGCGGCACCAGCATCTGGGGCCACCCCTTTGAAGACGAATTTGCTAGCAACTTGTTCAACCTGCGCGGCGCTTTGTCCATGGCCAACGCTGGCCCAAACACCAACGGCAGCCAGTTCTTCATCGTGCAAAACCCAAAGGTGCCGGCAAAGTTCATCAAGCAATTGCGTGAGGCTAAATACCCAGAAGACATCATCAAGGCTTATGAAAAACAAGGTGGGGCACCGTGGTTAGACCTGCGCCACACCGTCTTTGGCCAAGTAGTAGCCGGCATGGACGTGGTTGACAAGATTGCCAAGGTCAAAACCGACAAGGACGGGATGCCGAAGATGCCAGTGACGATCTACCGGATCGACATTCAAGGCGAATTAGACGGTATCCAGGTTATTCCCAAGCAAGACGACCGGGGCATGAGCCGGTAACCCATTTTTTAGCAAAATAAATTAGCCGTAAGAGCAACAGCTTTTACGGCTTTTTTGTGCAAATGGCAAACTGGGGCAATCCCCAAAAGGTAATTCATCTTCTGAAGGGTATAAAATTATAGATGATTAAAGTAATTTTTTTAGTAAAGACCAGGAAGGTTAAAAATGCAATCCGTTACTTTAAATGATGGCCATAAAATGCCAATTTTAGGCCTGGGTGTTTACCTGGTGCCAGAAAGTCAAACCGTGCAAACGGTCAGAACTGCCTTAAACGACGGCTACCGGTTAATTGATACGGCAGAATACTACCACAACGAAAAAGAAGTAGGCCAAGCCGTGCGGGAAAGTGGCTTTCCCCGGCAGGAAATTTTTGTGACGACCAAGATGCCGCCCCAAAGAAGCTACCAAGCAGCGGCCAAGAGAATTGATGAATCTTTGGCGGCGCTCGATATCGACTACATTGACCTCATGCTGATTCACTGGCCAGGCGGCGACAATGTTGCTGCCTACCGCGCCTTAGAAGATGCTCAAAAGGCCGGCAAGGTGCGGTCCATTGGCTTAAGCAGCTTTTACGGCGCCGACTACCAGCAAATTCTAACCGAATGCGAGGTTGTGCCGGCCGTTGACCAAAACGAAACCCACGTTTTCCGCCAGCAAAAAGACTTCCAAAAGGTCTTGGCAAAACACGGCACTAAGCTAGAAGCCTGGTCACCGTTTGCAGAAGGGCGCAAGCACATCTTCGAAAACAAGACCTTGGCTGAAATTGGGCACAAGTACGACAAGACCGTGGCACAGGTCATTTTGCGCTATTTGATCCAGCGGGACGTGATTGTGATTCCTAAGAGTGTCCACGCGGCGAGAATTGCGGAAAATATTAAGGTCTTTGATTTTAAACTAGCCGCGGAAGACATGGCCGCGATTGCTGAGCTAGATGAAGAAAGATCGGCCTTTGACTGGTAAATAATGTTTCAAAATTAGCCGTAAAAGCAATAGCTTTTACGGCTTTTTTTGTGTTGAAAGCAATAAATAACGAGCTGCTTTAATTGATCAGCTTGTCTTTCTCACAGACAATGCTGTCTAATGCCATATTGCATAATATTTTTAATCCTATAAAATAACAAAGTAACAAGAACTGATTAAGAGGAGCAAAAGGATGGATCGTACAAAAATCCCCAGAAGAGGTTGGCTGACCCTTATCCTGTCGTTGCTTGCTTTTTTAACCGTCTTTGCCCAGCCCGTCGAGGCCGCCGTGCCTGACCTTTATACCAACGACGTGGTTAGCGATGACAAAGTCAAAGACAGTTTTCGCGAGGACGACTTTGACGCGGGGACCACTAGGATGGTTAAGCTTTTAACTAAACGTCTTAAGACCCACCAAAATGAATTGCGCAGGTCGCAAGCCGTTGGCGTAAACAATGTCTTAACTAAGGTCGGAACGGTCCTCGCCGTTGTGCCTTACGTCTTGTTTTTGTTAACGGTGCTTTTTTACCGGCCCCAAGACGACACGATCGTCTACAAACAGGGGCAGGTCACCGGCTGGCTGGCCCACGTCGGTTTGCCCTTAGTCTTTTTATTCTACTTGTCGTTTATAATGTTGAGTAGCAAGCTCACCGCCTATGTTACCGTGGGGATGCTGGTCTTCCATTTCCTTTACCTGAGCTTTGTGGGCTGGCAGTAAGCGCAAGTCGACAGCGTTTTGCAAAGACGATCCGATTTGGTGCCAAACA
>JAXGWL010000131.1:0-2724 GCA_040773345.1 Lactobacillus sp.
AGTTTTATCAATAAAAAGATATTGTTATTTTTAAATCCATTGTAACTACTCTATTAAATATATGCAAATAGGCAAAAAGCAAAAAAAGACGGCTAAGCCGCGATGCTTAACCGTCTTTTTAAATTACAAAAATTTTTATTTTTAGCTAGTTAGTGCTGAGCCCAGCTTCTATCTGCCTTGGTAGAGGGCAATCAATTGCCATGGGTCAAGCCAGGTCCCATTGTCAGTGTTCCAGTAGCGCTCTGCCGCGTTAATGTCGCCTTGGGTGACGCCAATGTGGACGTGCGTGACGTGGGTCGTTGGGATAAAGGTCAAAATGACTTGCCCCGGTCTAATGACATCCCCCACCTTAACGTGAATGGCTGCTTGTGCTTCGTCTGGGTAAAAAGCAAATTCCTGGTAAACAGTGTTGTAGCCGTCCGGTGACTTCACGCAGATGTAGTAGCCCAAGTCATTTTGGGTCGTGCCTTCGTGACCGATAAAGTAAACGGTGCCGCCGTGGATGGCCCGAATATCTTCGTTGCCACCATGGTTTGGAATAATATCGATGCCGTCGTGCCAGTTGCGGCATGGTTGGTAGCCAAAGCCCGAAGTCAACTGACCCCGCCCGGTAGCAATCGGGTCAACCCAAGCGGAAGAATAGCCACTGTATGGGACTAAGCCCAAAGTGTAGCGGGCCGGCAGCCACTGTGTATTGGAACCAATCCGATACATCAATTGGTCACCAATCATGGCCTTTTCAAAAACCTTCCAAACCGAGTGGTTGCGCACAACCTGATTGGCCTCTGCACCGTTTGCTTGGTACAAACGCGTGCCAGTGCTGGGGCCAAAGACTTGCACTAAGCCAGAGACGCGTTGGCGCTGACTGATCGGCTGTGCGCCCTGTTTGTTGTTTTGATTAGTGTTTTGGTTATTTTGATTGTTGTTCTGGTTCGTGTTTTGGTTGTTAGCCTGATTGCCGTTTTGATTGTTGTTGGCGTTATTCTGGCCGCCATTTTGTGGCAAGGCCTGTGACAAGTTGGTGTACTGGGCCGGAATCCATTGGGCATCGCTGCCTAGTTTGTACATCGTCTGCTGGCGAATAATGCCCTTGGCAAAGGTCTTCCATTGGGTGTTTGGTGCCAAGTACTGGTTTTGGAACTGGCCTTGGCTGTTCAGCAGCCGCACCTTGCCTGGCCCTTGGTAAGTGACCGTGGCCACTTCGTGATCTGGCTGCACACTGTCAGCAGCTTTTACTTGTTGGCTAGTCAAAGCCAGACCAGCCAAAATCAAGCCGGCAGCTAAGCTTGCTTTTGCAAATTTATTTTTCATTAAAAAACCTCCTGTGTGTCACGCTTCTATCTTAAGCTATTTTAAAAAGGCCAAAAAAAGACTAGCCGCAGGCAGCTAGTCTCGCGATTTGGTTACAGTTTAGTTTTTACGTGAGTAGGACTTGACGTCAGCAGTAATCATGTTGATGAATTCGTCTAAACTCTTGGATATTTCCTTGTCGGTACCGTAAGGACGGACGTTGACGCCGTTAGCCTTCATTTCCTCATTGCCGACAACTAAAGTGTAAGGAACCTTTTGGGTTTGTGATTCGCGAATCTTCCAGCTCATCTTTTCATTTCTGTGGTCGACTTGTGCTCTGAAGCCACGCTTGTTCAATTCATGCTTGATCTTGTCAGCGTAGGCACCGTGGGCGTCTTCGTTGACTGGAATGATTTCAGCTTGGATTGGGGCTAGCCAAGTTGGGAAGGCACCCTTGTAGATTTCAGTCAGGTAAGCGATGAATCTTTCCATGGTGCCGACGATGCCGCGGTGGATCATAACCGGTCTGTGTTCTTCGCCGTCCTTGCCGACGTAAGTCAAACCGAATCTTTCCGGCAGCATGAAGTCCAGCTGGATAGTGGACATGGTTTCGTCGTTGCCCAGAGCAGTCTTAGTCTGGATGTCCAGTTTTGGACCGTAGAAGGCAGCTTCGCCTTCGGCTTCAACGTAGTCCAAGCCCAAGTCGTCCATGGCGCCCTTCAGCATCTTTTGACTGCGTTCCCACATCTCATCGTTTGCAAAGTACTTGTGGGTGTTCTTGGGGTCACGGTAAGACAGACGGAAGTAGTAGTCGGTGATGTCAAAGTCTTTGTAGACGTCCATGATCAGCTTCAGGATCTTGGCAAATTCATCTTGGACTTGGTCCAAAGCGACGAAAGTGTGGCCATCGTTCAAAGTCATTTCACGAACCCGCTGCAAACCGGACAAAGCACCTGATTTTTCGTAACGGTGCATCATGCCTAATTCAGCAATCCGCAGTGGCAAGTCACGGTAAGAACGGATGTGGTGCTTGAAGATTTGGATGTGGCTTGGGCAGTTCATTGGCCGCAATTCCAACATTTCGCCGTCGCCCATGTCCATTGGTGGGAACATGTCGTCGCGGTAGTGTGCCCAGTGGCCGGAAGTCTTGTAGGCATCCAGGTTCATCAAAACTGGGGTGTAAACGTGTTCGTAGTCGTCGGCAACTTCCTTGTCGATTATGTAACGCTCAACAACCCGGCGAATAGTAGCACCTTTTGGTAGCCAGTAAGGCAAGCCAGCGCCGACCTTTGGGTCAACAAAGAACAGGTCCAGGTCACGGCCGATCGTTCTGTGGTCGCGTTCCTTGATTTCATCCCGCCGCTTTAAGTCAGCGTCCAGATCAGCTTTCTTGAAAAAGGCCGTCCCGAAGATCCGCTGCAGCATTGGGTTTGA
>JAXGWL010000132.1:0-2722 GCA_040773345.1 Lactobacillus sp.
GAACCCAACATGACGAATAAGTGCCAAATCACGTGGATGTAAGGGATGCGCCGCATGCTGAACAAGATCGCGCCCACCGTGTAGGCAATCCCGCCGCCGACCAGCAGCCAAAAGCCAACCGGCGTCAGGCGGTTGTAGAGAAATGGCCCGGCCAAGATGACCAGCCAGCCCATCGCTACGTACAGCACCGTGTCGAAGATTACGTGCTGACCCTGGTTAAAAATGTAGTAGAGGATGCCGATAATCGTGAGCGCCCAAATCAGGCCAAACATCGTCCAACCCTGCCAACCGCCGATCGCGACCAAAGAATAGGGGGTGTAGCTGCCCGCAATCAAGATAAAAATCGACGAGTGGTCAAAAATCTGAAAGACCCCACGCGCCTTTGTAAAAATCAAGGAATGATACAAGGTTGAAAACAGGTAGAGCAAAACCAAACTGGCGCCATAGATGGTAAAGGTGGTAACGCGCAGCGCTGAACCTGTGTGGGCTGCTTTGACAATCAAAATGACTAAGCCAGCGACCGCCAGTCCAAAACCAATGCAGTGGGTGATCGCGCTTAAGACATTGTTTAAAATGTTATAGCCTTTCCCGCGTTGTGCGGGTTTTTGCCAAGGATTAAAAGTCATTTGCATAAATTTTTTCTCATGGAATAATCTTAAATTGTTTTCTTTTGTTATACTTAGAATTGTGTTGCTACTGGTTTATACTCTATCATAATAAAGCAGTAGCGAATGCAAGTTTAATAAGTGAAGGCGAATTAAAGTGACCCAAATCAAAATCTTAACCGACTCATCAGCCCAGCTGACCGAGGAGGAAATCAAAAAATACAACATTACTGTCGTCCCGCTGACCGTGAGCATCGATGGCAAAACCTACCAAGATGGCGTGGACTTGACGCGGACCCAATTTGTTAAGGAAATGGACGCTTCTAAAGAGCTGCCGAAGACCAGCCAACCTTCGATCGGCCTTTTTACCGAAAAATTCAAGGAGCTGACCGCCGACGGCAGCAGTGTTTTAGGCATTTTTCTGAGCGTTAACTTGTCAGGGACCATCAATGCTGCCCGGCAAGCCGCCGAAATGCTGCCAGATGCAGACATTGCCATCATGGATTCGCTGTATACTGACCGTTGTGAAGGCTTCCAAGTGTTGGCAGCTGCCCAGGACGCAGAAGCCGGCAAGAGCATGGCCGAAATCAAGCAGCACTTGGCTGACTTGCAGGACCGGCTGCACTTAAAGATGATGGTGGTCAACCTGCAAAACATCATCAAGGGTGGCCGCTTAGGCCCGTTAACCGGTCGTGTAGCCACTTTGCTCAACATTCGCATCGCCTTGACTATGAAAAAGGGCGATTTGCTGATTGACCGCAAAGGTCGGGGCCGCAAGTTTACGAATAAGTACGTCGCTGAGGTACTGTTATACTTGCGCAACCACCCCAGCGTTTCACAGCTCTGCATCTCTTATGTCGACACCCCAACTGAGATTCAAAAGATGGCGGCCGAGATTAAAAAGCAAGAGCCTAATATTGCTATTTTGACCAGAATCACCAGTCCAATTATCGCGACGCACGCTGGGTCTGGTGCTTTCGCAATTCAATTTTTCACGGAGTAAGCCATGGCTTATCGACAGAGTTTTTACCAATATCTAATGACGCAGCGCGATCCTGACGGCACGGATGAAGTCACCCAATTTGCCAATAATGCAAGCAATGATTCTTATTTTCCTAAGCAAGAACAGGACTATAAAAAATTGTCCGACTACTTGGAGTTAAACGTCAATTATTTGCCTAGCATGACCATCTTTGATCGTGCTTACCAGATGTATCTTGCTAAAATGAATTAATTAAAAAGCACCCCAGGTTTTTCACTTCCTGAGTGCTTTTTTTACAGAAAGGAAAAATATGGCGCAAATTCAATGGTACCCCGGCCACATGAACAAGGCTAAAAACCAACTGGCCAGCAGCCTGCGCTTAATCGACGTGGTCTTAGAAGTGCGCGACGCCCGCCTGCCGCTTTCTTCGGCCAACCCCATGCTGGATTCGCTGTTAGCCGGCAAGCCCCACGTCGTTTTGCTGAACAAGGCAGACTTGGCCGACCCGCAACTGACCGCTGCCTGGCTGAAAAAATTAGGACCGCACGCTTTGGCACTTGATACCCAACACAACACCAATGTCGGCGCTTTGGTTAAAAAGATCAAGGCCGCTGCTGCTGACTTGGATAAAAGACTAATCCGCGTCGCGGTCGTCGGCATCCCCAACTGTGGCAAATCGACGGTGATCAACAAGTTAAGTGGCAAAAAGCGGACCGTGACCGGCAACAAGCCGGGCGTGACCCAACAGCTGTTATGGCTCAAGACCAGCTTTGGCATTCAGATCTTGGATACGCCGGGCATCCTCTGGCCAAAGTTTGACGACCAGCAGGTGGGCCTGAAGCTCGCCGCCTGTGGCGCCATCAAGGACACGGTTTTTGCCAGCGACGACGTGGCGCTGTTTGTCTTAGACTTCCTGCACCAGCATTACCCAAAGCAGCTGGCCAAGTTTGCTAGGGTTGAAATTAATGATGGTGCAAGTTCACCTGACTTGCTGCTCGCCATGACTGCCAAGTACGGGATGCGCGACGACTACGAACGCTTTTCATTATTTATGCTTCAGCAGCTGCGCAAGGGCAAGCTGGGCAGAATTACGCTGGATCGACCATGACCATTAAAGAATTACACGACTTAATTA
>JAXGWL010000133.1:0-2712 GCA_040773345.1 Lactobacillus sp.
ATATTTTTCATTAGAACTCCTTTTGTTAGGCACCTAACAAAATAGCATTGTAGCACATGAAAAAAGAAAGCTCCAAAAGTCTTCTTTTTCATTAAATGATGTAAATGTAAGCGGATTAATTTAATTTATGGAAAACACAATGAAAAAAAGCCGGTTATTTCGACCGACTTTTTCTTTATGCCTTGGTAAACAAATTGCATAGCACGACGCCCGCGATGATCATCCCAATGCCTAAAAGTTCTGGCAGCGTCACTGCTTCATGCCACAATAAAGCGGACAAGACAGTGGTCAAGATGATGCCGACGCCACCCCACGTAGCGTAGGCTACGCCTAAGTTTAGCGACTTCATAGCAAGTGAAAAACAATAGAAACAGACCACGTACGCAGCGACTGCCAGCATAGCCGGCAACGGTCTGGAAAAACTCTGTGAGGCTTTCAAAAAACTCGTGCCGATCACTTCGCCAACAATGGCAATTGCTAGTTGGACATAACCCATGTTTTTCATCTCCTAATTATTGCTTGGCCTAAATTATAGCCGGGAAAGCCTATGAGCGCTAGACTTGCAGCCATATTAGTTGTTGATGAAAAATATCTAAATCAAATTTATACCAGCTCGCCCTTGTTCGCCTTTTATCGAAAAATGGGCTCCGGCCAGTTTATTTTTGCGGTAAAATAACTCTGTTTGATTTTTTAAGGAGGATGTTAATGGACGAGGCAGAGCGCAAATACAGTCAGCTGACGGCTTTTAAACTATTTGCCATGACCAGTTCCATGGTCATTTCGGTCGATGAGCTGGCTCCTTTTGGCAAGACGGGCCCCTCGGTCATCTTTTACCTGCTGGTCGCCGGCCTGTTGTGGTTTATTCCAATTACGCAGATGGCTGGGGAAATGGCTTCAATCGACGGCTGGAACAGAGGTGGCATTTTTACCTGGGTCCAAGGTACCTTAGGTGAAAAGACCGGCTGGGAGGCCATGTTCTTGCAGTGGATTCACATCACTGTCGGCATGGATACCATGATGTATGTCATTATCGGCGCACTTTCCATCACTTTGGGGACACCCTGGTTCAACACGACGCCCATCGTGCGTTTTGGCTTGATGATGTTGATTCTGTGGGGCGCGACCGCAATTCAGCTCATTGGCGTGCGCAAAATTGGTCAGATCGCTGAGTGGCTGTTTATTTTAGGCAGCGCACTGCCAGTTGTAGCCATCATCGTGGCCTTCTTCGTTTACTTGGCCCAAGGCCATCAGTTGCACATGGTCATCCGGTGGAGCAATATCTTGCCTAAATCTTTCAACACGACCACGCTGGTTGCTTTTGTGCCCTTTATTCTAGCCTTTTGTGGCGGGGAAGCCTCGGCACCGCACGTCAAGAACCTGAAGAATCCGCATTCCTATTCCCGGGTGATGCTGGCCCTGGCCTTGACGGCCATTTGCTTTGACTTGCTGGGCTCTTTGGCAATTGGCATGTCCGTGCCTAAGAGTGAAATCCAAAATAGTACAGGCTTTGTTTACACCTATGGCGTCTTAATGAACTCACTCGGCCTGCCTGGCAAAGTCATTCAAAAAGTGGCTGGTGTGCTCTTAGCCTGCGGGATTATCGGCGAAATCGGCAACTGGCTGGCCGGCCCTAACCAGGGGATGCACGAAGCGGCCAAACAAGGCTATCTGCCAAAGCTGTTTGCTAAAACTACTAAACGTGGCGTACCAATGCCTTTAATGGTTTTGCAGTCCCTGGTTGTCACGGCTTCGGCCTTGCTCATTACTTTCACTTCTGGCGCTAACGCGGACTTTTCCTTTAACATTTCACTGGCGGCCACGACCGCGCAGTATTTGATGGTCTACCTCATCATGCTGGTAGCCTTCATTGTCTTAAAGGCAAGACATGAAGATCTGCACCGGACCTACTACATGAGTAAGCACCGCGGCTGGAGTATTTTCCTCGCTGGCCTGGCGTTTGTGATCACGGCCTTTGCCTTGCTCGTGGCCTTTACGCCGGCCGCCGGCACGCCAGCTCATTTGCGCAGCGTCTACTTCTGGGACCTGCTGGGGATGTGCGTCATTGTGGCGATCATTCCGCTGGTTTTGTACCACTTTAAGCCAAAATGGCAACAAGATTAGCTTTTTGTAAGAAGGACTAAACTTAGCGTCCTTCTTTTTTTATAAGTAAGCAAAACATGAACAATATTGAGTATTGCAATCAAAAATATTTGCCTTAAACTAAAAGGTGACGTCAGTTTATGCATGAAGTGAAAAAGGAGATTGCAATGCAAAAAAGACAGCGTGGCGTTTATTTAACTATCAGTGTAGCAGCTTCAGCCTTGCTGGGACTGTATTTGGCACAGGCGCCGACCGTAGTGCACGCGGATCCGGTGCAAACCACCACTGTGCAGACAAACCAGAACCCGCAGGTGACTGCTTACGACGATTATAATTCAAATCCGAACAAAGACACTTGGCAGGACCCAAGCAAGTATCCTAATACCGTCCCTGTGCAGATTTTGGGGATTAACGATGTACACGGCAACATTGACACAACCGGCAATGCTTATGTTGGCGCACATAGTTATAAAAACGCCGGCAACGCAGCACGGCTAGCCAGCTACCTGAACGAAGCACAAGACTACTTCGACCAGCAAAACAAAATCCCCCAGGGTAATAACAACACCTTCCGCGTCGAAGCTGGTGACGCGGTGGGTGCTTCGCCCGCGA
>JAXGWL010000134.1:0-2703 GCA_040773345.1 Lactobacillus sp.
GGAAACGGTTTCCATGCCGCCGTAGGCAAAAATAGCGTAGACAATAAATGAGATAACAGCTAAGGGATCTTGGAAAGCTGGGTTTGGTGACTTCAAAAGCGAACCAGCACCACGCAGGGGTTCAGCAAGTTGCCCGTGATTCAAACACAGGACCCAAACACTGACGACCATGAAAAGGATATTCTCGCAAATCAAAAAGACGCCGCCGACTGAACTCATCGCCTTGATTCCCTGCATCCCCCGCGAAGTCAAAAAAGTAACTAGGAGGATAAACAAAATAGCCAGCAGGCCCACCGTTTCATTCGAATTGAGGCCACCCAAATGCCAGCTTTGCGTCGTGTCTTGGCCAAAAAGCAGCGAAGAGAATGAAATCCAAATCTTAGAAGCACTGGAAACCAACCAAATGACCCAGTTGGCTAGCCAAATGAAGGTACCAATGAAAGCCCATTTTTCACCAATTGAATTGGCGAGCCAAGTAAAAATACCACCCTTGGCCTCTGGGTAAGCTGAAGAATATTCAGCCATCATCAAGCTGCTAGGGATCATGAAGACAATGCCTGCAAAGATATACCAAATAATCGAGGCATAGCCCATCTGGAAGTAAGAAACTGACACATTACCAAAGCCATAGACTGAGGTAATGATCATGAGGATCAAACTGCCAGCTGTAATCGTTTTAGCAGTTTTTTATCCGCCAAAAAATCAACACCTTTCGAAAAAAACTAGCTTATATTCTATCTTTTTTCGGTTCTGAACACACTTTTTTTAATAAAGCTCTCATCAAAAAAAGCCCTCTGACAGGAGGACTTTTCCTAAGCATTTTGCATTGTTTTTTCAAGCCAAGCTAAAAGCTCTGCTCTGTGCAGCTTAGTCTGTGCGCTGAAAGTCATAAACTCAACGCCTGGCTTGTCCAAAGCAAAACTTTGCTTTAAAAGCTTAATGCTTTTGTTGTACTGACTCTTTTTTACCTTGTCCATCTTAGTTAAAACAAACATGATGGGCAGCTTTAAATATTGCGCGTATTCATACATAGCACAGTCATCTTTGCTAGGTGCATGGCGGCCATCAACTAAGATCATCAACCCGCACAGCTCGGCCCGGGTTTCCAGATAATCCTGGATCATGACGCCAAACTCCTGCCGCTTTTGCCGGGAAACTTTGGCATAGCCGTAGCCGGGCACATCCACCAGGTAAAATTCATCGTTGACGCTGTAAAAATTTAAAGTTTGCGTCTTCCCCGGTGCTGACGACGTCCGCGCTAGGTTCTTACGCTGCAGCAGGCAGTTAATCAAGCTCGACTTGCCGACATTTGACCGCCCCGCCAAGGCAATCTCAGGCCAGCCCGCTTGCGGGTACTGGCTCTCTTTTACCGCGCTAGCTACGTAGGCGCTTTTTTTAATAATCATTAAGCTTCCTTTTTTGCATCATGAGACCGCGTGACCCGCGGGCTGTCATGCCGGGTAATAACATCCTTCGTAATTTCAACCTTTTGAATAGAAGAATCACTCGGCGTTTCATACATAATGTCCATCATGGAATTTTCAATAATTGACCGCAAGCCCCGGGCACCCATATGCCGTGAGATTGCCACATTGGCAATTTCCTTTAAGGCTGCCGGCGTAAACTTTAAGTCAACATGGTCTAGAGCCAGTAGTTTTTGATACTGCTTAACCAACGCATTCTTAGGCTTCGTCAATACTTCGACCAGGTCGTCTGGCGTCAATTTTTCCAGGCTGGCGATGATCGGAATCCGGCCCACGAATTCAGGAATCATGCCAAATTTAACTAAGTCGCCGGTCGTCAAATAACGGTTCCAGTGCTTTAAGTCGTGCCCACTCGCGGACATTTCGGCCCCAAAGCCAATGGTGCGCTTGCCTAACCGTTCTTTGACAATCCCTTCAATGCCATCAAAAGCACCACCAACGATGAAGAGAATGTTTTTGGTGTTAATCCTAATCATCTGCTGTTGGGGGTGCTTACGACCACCCTGGGGTGGCACTGAAGCAATCGTGCCTTCCAAGATTTTCAGTAAAGCTTGCTGGACACCTTCACCCGAAACATCGCGGGTAATTGAGACGTTCTCACTCTTTTTGGCAATCTTGTCAATTTCATCGATATAGATAATGCCCCGTTCGGCTCGGTCAATATCATAATCGGCATTTTGCAACAGCTTGAGGAGAATGTTTTCAACGTCTTCGCCTACATAACCAGCCTCGGTCAGAGTCGTCGCATCCGCGATGGCAAAAGGCACGTCTAAAATACGGGCTAAGGTTTGGGCCAGGTAAGTCTTGCCAGAACCAGTCGGCCCAATCAGGGCGATATTCGATTTCTGCAACTCAGTTGAAGAATCAACATCCATTTGACTGATGCGCTTGTAGTGGTTATAGACAGCCACTGACAAGACTTTCTTAGCCCGTTCCTGACCGATCACGTATTGGTCAAGTTCATGTTTAATTTCAACTGGCGTCGGCAAAGACGACAGGTCATGAACTGCCTCGCTAGCCAATTCATGGTCGATCATCTTCTTAATTCGGTTGATACAGTCATTGCAGATGTAAAAGCCATTGACAAAAGCCATTTTACGGACTTCTGCCTCGGTTCGATTGCAAGACGTACAACGAATCACATCATCTGCAGCAGCCATTTTATTAAAAGGCATTAGTAAAATCCTCCCTTATCTAAGAGGTAGGTTAGCATAAATAA
>JAXGWL010000135.1:0-2678 GCA_040773345.1 Lactobacillus sp.
CTACAAAAAGCACAGCCCTGTTTATAGAGTTTTGAACAGGCTGTGCCCTGTGGGAAAGCTTGCCAAAAAGCTTGTTTATATTTACCCACACCCACAATTAGTACTCTATTTTTATCCACAAATTATTTTTGCGGACCTCCGTCTGGTCTGCTTTTTGTTGTTGCTAGCCTTTGTTTTACCCGTCAGATATGCTATTATGATTTAGAAATTGTGTCGTAGACACTGTAATTGGAGGTGGATGTACATGACAACTAAGAGAACATACCAACCTAAGAAGCGTCACCGTTCACGTGTTCACGGCTTTATGAAGCGCATGAGCACATCTAATGGCCGGAAGGTCTTAGCAAGACGTCGCAAGAAGGGTAGAAAAGTCTTATCTGCTTAAGCCACTGGTCACCAACAGTGGTTTTTTTTTATTTAAATATGGAATGAACCGTTTTGAGAAAATCTTACCGTGTCAAAACTGAAAAAGATTTTCAAGAAGTTTTCGAAAACGGCAAGTCGACCGCTAACCGTGCTTTTGTCATCTATGTCTTGGACAGACCAGACAGTAAACACTTCCGTGTTGGCATTTCCGTAGGGAAAAAGGTTGGCCATACGGCCGTTGTTCGTAACCGGCTCAAACGATATATCAGGGCTGCGCTAACGGAAGTCAAGCCAAAACTTCAGCCACAGGCTGATTTTTTGGTTATTGCCCGCCCTTACGTTCGAGAATTTAATATGAAGCAAGTTGAAAAAAACTTGTTTCATGCCCTGCGTTTAGCCAATCTTCTGGAAGATGAGTCAGAAAAAATTGAGGAAAATAAGAGTGAGTAAGCTTTTGATCAGCAAAAAAAGCAAAAGATTAATTGCTGCCTTAGCCATTGTGGCGATTGCCGTAGTCATGACGGGCTGTACGATGAGTCGGACGCCTATCTCTCATACATCAGGCAACTGGTGGGAAAGATATATTGTCTACTACGTTTCACGCTTCCTGCTTTGGATCGGCAGCCTGTTGCACAATGATTATGGCTGGACGATTATTGTCTTTACCATTTTAGTTAGAATTATTTTGCTGCCGTTGAACGCTATCTCGACACGGAGCATGACTAAGACTCAGCAGTTGCAGCCTGAGTTGGATGTTTTACGCAAAAAGTATCCCGGCAAAGATGCAGAAAGCCAGCAAAAACTGAGTCAGGAAACCCAAAAGCTGTACCGGGAAAACGGCGTTAACCCGTATGCAGGCTGCTTGCCAATGCTTTTGCAGCTGCCAATTATGTACGCCTTATATGAAGCAATTTACCGGACTCCTCAACTAATGAATGGTCATTTCTTCTGGATGAACTTGGGTAAACCTGACCAGTACTACGTCATGCCGATTCTGGCTGCTGTCTTTACTTTTATGAGTTCCTACATCAGTCAGATGTCGACCCCTAAATCGGCTCGTAACGGTTCAACGCAAGCCATGTTGTACATCATGCCAATTTTCATTGGTGTAACTGCAGTTGGCTTGCAGTCAGCGATCTCGCTTTACTGGGTTATTTCTAACTTGTTCCAGGTAGTGCAAACCTTCTTCTTGCAAAACCCATTCAAGTATCAGCGAGAAGTTGCCGAAAAGGAAAAGGCAGAGCAAGAGCAGCAACGCAAGATCCGCAAGGCTTACAAGCAGATTAAACGTAGACGCAAACATTAATTAAAAACAAAAAATCTTATCGATCTCGATAAAGTAGTCAAAGTGCTTTATCCATCATGTCTTATTTGTGGTGGAGTGGGCACTTTTTTTATTTGAAAGGCAGGTAAAAATGAGCCAATTATTGACAGAATTTGATACGATTGCAGCTATTTCAACTCCGATTGGTGAGGGCGGCATTTCTATCGTGCGCATGTCGGGCGACGAGGCCCTGCCAATTGCCAACCGTGTTTTTAAAGGGCCAGATTTAACGAAGGTCAAGTCGCATACCATTCACTACGGCCGCATCGTTGACCCAGACAGCGGCGAAACGATTGATGAGGTGCTAGTCAGCGTGATGCTCGCCCCTAAGACTTTTACCCGGGAAAATATCGTCGAAATCAACTGCCACGGCGGCATCTTAGTTACTAATCGTATTTTGCAGGTTTTGCTAGCTAATGGGGCCCGAATGGCTGATCCTGGTGAATTTACCAAACGGGCCTTTGTTCATGGTCGCATCGATTTGACTCAGGCTGAAAGTGTCATGGATATTGTGCGGGCGAAAACTGACAAATCACGGCAAGTTGCCGAAAAGCAGCTGGCTGGGGGCCTTATGAAGACAATCAAGGATCTGCGCCAGGAAATTTTAAATACCATAGCCAATGTCGAAGTCAACATTGACTATCCAGAATACGATGCCGACCAAGTGACTGCCGCCAAAATGAGCAAGACGGCTCAGGACGTCTTAGGCAAGATCAATAAACTGTTAGCCACTGCCCAGGAAGGCACGATTATGCGCAACGGGCTGGCCACGGCTATCGTCGGCCGGCCAAATGTCGGCAAGTCTTCCCTACTCAACTACATGACTAAGGGTGACAAGGCGATCGTCACTGACGTTGCCGGCACCACCCGCGATACCCTGGAAGAATATGTGTCAGTTAAAGGCGTGCCGCTCGAGTTAATTGATACTGCCGGGATCCATAAGACCGACGATAAGGTTGAAAAAATTGGTGTCGAACGCTCAAAAAAG
>JAXGWL010000136.1:0-2606 GCA_040773345.1 Lactobacillus sp.
CTAGATTTTGGCACAAGGTTTTGTACGACCTGGGCGTCGTGCCAACCAAGGAACCATTCCAGCGTCTGTTCAACCAGGGCCTGATCTTGAAGAACCACGAAAAGATGTCTAAGTCCCGGGGCAACGTCGTCAACCCTGACGACGTGATCGACGAATACGGTGCCGACAGCTTGCGGAC
The DNA here is from genome assembly GCA_040773345.1 of Lactobacillus sp. GTDB lineage: Bacteria > Bacillota > Bacilli > Lactobacillales > Lactobacillaceae > Lactobacillus. The sequence goes on from JAXGWL010000136.1 coordinate 179, forward strand.
CTACGAAATGTTCATGGGCCCGCTGGATGCCTCAATTGACTGGGATGACAACGGCCCGGCTTCCACCAAGAAGTTCTTGGACCGTGTTTGGCGGTTGATGGTCAACGATCTCGACTTAAAGGCCGTACCAAGCGACAAGATCACGGATAAAAACGACGGTCAACTGGACAAGGTTTACAACCAAACCGTGAAGAAGGTCACGGAAGACTTCGACGCTTTGCACTTCAACACCGCGATTTCGCAGCTGATGGTCTTTGTCAACGCCGCCCAAAAGGCACCAAGCTTGCCAAGAAAATACGCCGAAGGCTTTGTCAAGCTGTTGGCACCAGTTGCACCGCACATGATGGAAGAGATTTGGTCTGTGTTTGGTCACAATGAAAGCATTTCTTATGCACCATGGCCACAGGTTGATGAAAGCAAACTGTTTGAGAACGTGGCCGAAATCATGGTCCAAGTCAACGGCAAGCTGCGGGGCAAGTTCTCTATTGCCAAAACTGCTAGCCGGGACGAAATGCAGGAAAAGGCATTGGGCTTACCTAACGTCAAGCGCTTCTTAACTGGCAAGGACGTGAAGAAAGTCATCGTCGTGCCTGGCAAGATTGTCAACATCGTAGCTAAATAGTAAAATTTCTTGAAAAAATCGCCTAGTTTTTAGACGGTTTTTTCTTTGCTGAGTAAGCTGGTAGAGCAAACTACTTTTAGAGAGACTTATTTAGATGGAAGCAAACAATTCACACTATCAAGATTCACATGCATCAATGATCAAGGGCTCAGCTTGGATGACCTTTGGTTCGATCATGTCGCGGATTTTAGGCGCAATCTACATCATTCCTTGGTATGCCTGGATGGGCAGCCACGGCAATATCGCCAATGCCTTGACCGCGAAGAGCTACAACATTTATTCGGTCTTCTTGCTGATTTCGACGGCCGGCATCCCCGGAGCGGTGGCCAAGCAAGTGGCTAAGTACAACGCCTTAAACGAATACGGCATCGGCCGCCGCTTATTTAGGCGCGGGCTGAGTTTGATGATTGTCTTTGGCGTCATCTCGGGTGCAATCATGTACTTTTGTGCGCCGGCCTTGGCCACGAACAATATCTGGGGCACCTTGCTCCACGGCGGCTACTCTGACCCCCGGCAGGTAGCCGTGATGCGGTCGCTTTCCGTGGCCGTGTTCATTATTCCGGTTCTGAGTATTCTGCGGGGCTACTTCCAAGGCTATTCGGATATGATGCCACCTGCCATGTCGCAATTTTTCGAACAGCTGGCCCGGGTAGTCTGGATGCTGCTGACCGCTTACTTCATCATGCAGGTCCAGCACGGTTCCTACGTGCGTGCCGCGGTACAGTCAAACTACGCCGCTGCCATCGGTGCGGTCTTTGGCATTGCCTTACTGGTGGGCTTTTTATGGAAAAGAAGAAAGCACTTGCAGTACTTGTACGAGCACTCTGACAATGCGCTGCAGGTGTCGACTTCAAGTTTGCTCTGGGAAATTGTCCAACAGTCTATTCCTTTTATCATTTTGGACTCTGGCATTACCCTGTTCCAACTAGTCGATCAGTACAGTTTTCACCCGATGATTGCTCACTTTGTGCACGCTTCGTCGGATACCATCGAGACCTGGTATGCCTTGTTTGGCTTAAATGCCAACAAGCTGATTATGATCATCGTCTCGCTGGCCAGTGCCATGGCCATCACGGCGATTCCGCTGCTCAGTGCCGCCCACACGCGGCATGACTGGCAAGATATCTCTCACCAGATCGAAAACATTCTGGAATTGTTCTTGTTCATCATGATTCCGGCTTCCTTGGGGATGGCGGCCATTTCCATTCCGGTTTACACCATCTTTTACGGCTACGATACTTTAGGCAGCAGCATTTTATACCTGTCAGCTTTTACCGCGATCAGTTTAGGAATGTTCACGGTTTTGACGGCGATTTTGCAGGGACTGTCAGAAAACCGGTTGGCGATTCGCTACTTGCTGCTCGGCCTCATCATCAAACTACTTTTGCAGTACCCGCTGATCAGTCTGTTTAAAATCTATGGGCCGCTGCTCGCCACGAACTGCGGGATCATTGCCATTTCTGTCCTGGCCTTGCGCCACCTGCGTCTGACTTACCATTACAATGCGAGCCGGACGAGCCACCGCTTTGTCGGGATTGCTGGCTTTTCAATCATTATGTTTTTGCTGGCCTTGTTCTTGGTCAAAATTGGCTTCTCCTTCTTAAACATCAGAAGTCGAGTTGCTTCGATGGTTGTCGTGGTCATGGTAGTTGCAATTTGTGCCCTGTTTTATGGCGCGGCTACCCTGTACACTGGCTTGGCCGAGCGCATTTTGGGCAGCCGGGTGACGCGCATTACCGCCCGTTTCCACCTGCACCTGTAGTTTTTCACAATACGCAAAATGCAAACTAGTCATAACTTACGATA
>JAXGWL010000137.1:0-2563 GCA_040773345.1 Lactobacillus sp.
ATTTTCTCCGGTAGCGAAAATTACTATCTTTATTACATGTGGTCAAAAGGTGGTACGAACACTGTGTGAGCCTGATTCCGATGTTGGTGGAGTTGGGCTTTTTTTGTGCAAAAAATAAAGGCTAGCGACCTTTACTCTCTGTACATATTGGTATTGGACATGTTGTTGAAAAGCTCACCGAGGTTGACAGGACTTTCGTTACTGTCTTGCCGCATTCTTTTCATCTTTTGGGAACTGCAGTGCTTGGCAACATAGAATTTAACGGCTTTATTGACAAGGACGTCCCAGTCGCTATCTTTATTATTAACGTAGGCTTGTCCTAATTTCGCCACATCATCTTCAAGTTTAATTTTTTTAATCATAGTTGATGCTCCTTATAAAAATTATAGCATGAACGGGAAAAGCGGGAGAAAAGTATGAAGAAGCTAGTACAAAACTTTGCGCAAGGATTTGTGAATTGGTTTTTAGGTCTGCGAAAGACTGTCTTTTTTAGGGCTACGCAAAGGACGCTCATTTTTTTAAGTCCCATGGCCATCATGGGCTCTTTTTTCACCTTTTTGCACACTGCTGTGTTTGCAGAGGGCAGCTTGCTTTACAGCCTGTTAAATATGGATGCTTGGCTGCCAGACCGGGTCTGGAATTTTGGCATGTACCTGTCGACGGGGATGACTGACGTCACCTTGGGCCTGTTTGGCATTTACGCGACCTACTTAATGAGTTTGTACACGGCTCGTCTTTTTGGACGCGATTCAAAAACTGCGGGCCTGACAGCGATTGCCTCGTTGTTATTCATTTCATACATCTACAATCCGCGCGTCAACAGCATGTTGATTTTAAACATTAACCGGCGCCTGCTGGATGTTAGTGGTCTGCTGGTTGCTATTTTAGTTGGTTACGGCGTCGGGCAGGTCTTTCACTGGTTGGGCCAAGAATATCACAGCGTCAGCTATGAACACGTTCACCTAATCAAGGAACGTACCTACCAAGCGCTAGTCCCCATTGGCGTCAGTTTGGCTTTTGCCATGATTGCGGGCAGTTTTTTCTATTTTGCCCAAGTCCGCTTACTGCAGTCGACTAACTTTCAATCAAGCGTGGCCAGAATTCAATCCAGCAATCGCCTTTGGTTCTCAGTGCCATGGACTATCCTGGTCTCCTTGCTTGGTTGGCTGGGCATTGGCAGCCCGCTTAATTCCCTGGGAAATGTTGCCAACAGTGGCGTCCAGGTGGCCAACATGAATGCTGCCTTGACTGCCGGCTCTAGCTGGAATGTACCTTACAAGTATTTGGGCAGTTCGCTGCTGCAATCTTATGGCATGATGGGTGGTGCTGGTATGGCCGTGGCCCTGATGATCGTCATTTTTCTGTACAGCAAGGACCGTGAAGAACTCAGTCTTTCCAAATTGAATATTCTGCCGGTCTTGTTCAACTGTGGAGCAGGATTTTTCACCGGTCTGCCGGTAGTTTTGAACCCGGTTTACGCAATTCCCTTTGCCCTTGTGCCCGGTCTGAACATGTTGCTGGCGGCAGGGACAATTGCTCTGCACTTAATCCCAGCCAGTGGTTATATGATGCTGCCGGGGACGCCAGGCCTGCTGATCTCTTTTGTGGAAACTAACGGCAGTATTGCTGCGCTAATTTTCACTTTTGTTTTAGTTGCGCTCGATGCTTGTGTCTGGCTGCCGTTTTACAAGCTGAGCCTGGCGATTGAAGAAAAGATGGCCGTTGAACAGCAGGAGGCTGATCAAAATGAAGCGTAATTGGAAATGGGTGGCGCTGATGGCCGCCGTACTGCTCATCTTTGTCGTCCCTACTTTTTTCTGGGTGAGAAACAATAACCGCTTTTTAGCCCAACGTAGAAAATCACAGATGTCGCCCATTATTATGGTCCCTGGTTCAAGTGCTACCACTGACCGCTTTAACGGCTTGGTAGATTTAATGAACCGTGACAGTTTCGCTAAGCACAGCTTGCTTAAAGTTAAGGTGGATACCGATGGCAGCGTCAGCTATTCGGGCAGCATCCACCGCGGCGACCTAGAGCCGATCATCGTCATTGGCTTTGTCGATAACCATGACGGCTATTCCAACATTAAAAAACAGGCAGGCTGGCTGAACATTGCTTTTTACAACCTGTCACAACTGTACCGTTTTAATAATTTCAAAGCCTTTGGTCACTCCAACGGCGGTCTGATTTGGACCTACTGGCTAGAGCATTATTATTCACGTTACCGGGATTCGATTCAGATGAGACGTCTCATGACCCTAGGCACGCCTTATAACTTTAGTGAAAAAAGTGCCAACCATAAAACGCAGATGCTGACGGATTTTATTAAAAGAAAAAACCAGATCCCTAAAAAGCTGGTGGTCTTTTCGGTCTCTGGCGGGCAAGATTATGAGTCCGATGGGCGGGTGCCTGAAGCCAGCGTAGATGCGGGCAAATATATCTACCAAAAGCAGGCTGCTTCTTACACGACGATGAAAGTCACAGGCAGCGATGCCCAGCACTCATCGCTGCCGCAGAACCGTCAGGTAGTGTCCTTAATTGAACAATACTTGTCTGATAACC
>JAXGWL010000138.1:0-2558 GCA_040773345.1 Lactobacillus sp.
CCTTTGCTTCTAACTTGTACCGGGTCTCGACCGCGATTCAAGCAGCGATTGACACCGGCCGCAAAGTAGCGATCTTTGGCCGCAGCATGGAAAACGGCGTCCAAAATGGGATCGATTTGGGTTATCTGCACGTACCAGACGGCTTAATTGTCGATGCCCACACGATTAACCACACCCCACCTGAAAAAGCGATGATGCTCTGTACAGGTTCGCAGGGTGAGCCACTGGCTGCCCTGTCCCGGATCGCCAACGGCACCCACAGACAGATCAAGATTCAACCAGGAGATACGGTTATTTTCTCCTCCAACCCTATTCCGGGCAACACGATTAGTGTCAACCACCTGATCAATCAGCTTGACGAAGCTGGCGCGCATGTCGTCCACGGGCGCATCAACAACGTCCACACCTCTGGCCACGGCGGTCAAGAAGAACTGCGGCTCATGGTGCGGCTTTCCAAACCAAAATACATGATCCCAGTGCACGGTGAATACCGGATGCAGGTCATTCACACCCACCTGGCCCAAGAAGCTGGCGTGCCCGCCAAGAACACCTTCGTCTTGGAAAACGGCCAAGTTCTAGCCTTGTCTGAAAAAGGTTCGCGTATTGCTGGCCGCATCCCGGCTGGCGACGTTTACGTCGACACTTCCGGAGCTGCCGATGTAGGCAACGTCGTGGTTCGTGACCGGCAGATTTTGGCAGGCGACGGCTTGGTCGTCGTCGTGGCTACCGTGGACTACAAAAAGCAACGTGTTTTAGCGGGCCCAGATATCTTAAGTCGCGGCTTTGTTTACATGCGTGAGTCTGAAGATCTGATCAAAGAGGCACAAAATCACGTTTACCACGTTTTGAAATACCAAATGTCGAAAAAGAACAAGCCAAAAAACAGCTATTTGCGGCGGGCCATTATCGACAACTTGCAAGATTATCTCTACTCGCAAACTGAGCGACGGCCGATGATCTTGCCAATGATTATTGAGAAGAAGTAAGAAGAATTCCTCGCAAGAGGAATTTTTTATTGGAGCAAAGCATGAGAGTCCAACTATTAGTCAACCCTGTCGCTGGTAAAGGCAAGGCAAAAAAAGCCTTGGCGCGCCTTTTGACTGTCCTTGATCAAAAAAAGATCTATTACTCAATTAAGTATTCGGAGTATCCAGGCGAAATGACTGAGCTGGCCAGGACCTCGGCTAACTTGTTGGCTGATGATGAAACAGAAAAGCTCCTCGTTGTCGGGGGTGACGGTTCCTTAAATCAGGCCGTCAATGGCGTTAAAAGCTCGTACTATCCTAACAGGCCGCTCTGCTACGTTCCTTCTGGGACAGGCAACGACTTTGCCCGGGCTGTGCACTTGCTCTTTGATCCGGAAAAAATTGTGGCCCACCTGCAAAAACAAGCTTATGTGCGGACAGTAATCTGCGGCCACTACCAAAATCTCAAAGACAATTCTGAGCGCTATTTTATCAATAACCTGGGGATCGGCATTGATGCCAATATTGTCCAAAAGTCCAACCATTCTAAATTAAAAAAATACCTCGGCTCGATGATTTACCTGGCCAATGGCTTAGCAGCCTACCGTGAGCAGGACAAATTTCCCATCACGGTGACCATGGACGGTGTCAGTCACCACTTTGACCACGGCTTTTTACTGACAACGACCAACCACCCCTATTTTGGCGGTGGCGTCCCCATCCTGCCGCAGGCCGATCCTTTTAACGACGCGCTCGATACGATTGACGTGGAAACGCCGACTAAAAAGCAACTGCTACGGGCATTCACAGAACTGCTCCACGACGGCAGCCACGTCAATGAGCCCTTCTTTCATTATTACGAAGGCCAAAAAATCGAAGTGCAAAACTTTGCACCGGAATATGGTCAATTGGATGGTGAAGAATTGGGCAGGCACGCGTTCCATTTCTTGTTTACAACTTCTTCTTTTAAATTGATTGTCTAGACGATAAAAAGCACCCCCAAGGGGGTGCTTTTTTTATTGCAGATGAACGGGCCGGAGGTCGCCCATGCCAATCATAGGATCAATTTGCCCAGCCTGAACCTTGCTAGCAGTTAAAATGTAGTTTTCTGTTTGGGCAGCAGGTTTTAGCAGCTGCCGCAGCTGACTGACCAAGCCTGTCTGCCGGTCATTACCCGGCGTGTGCAGTGCCAGCGCAAAGGCCTCTGGCTGTCCGACCAAGACCAAATTTTTGGCCGCCCGCGTGATGGCCGTGTAGAGCAGATTGCGCCTGAGCATCAGATAATTATGCTTGCTTAAAACCAGAATGACCAGCGGAAATTCTGAGCCCTGCGCCTTATGGATCGTAATCGCATAGGCATGGGTCAGATCCAGCAAGTCTTTTTTATCAAAGTAAATGGCCCGGTCGTCAAATTCTGCGACCAAACAATTGCGACTTTGGTCTGGTTCTAAGGCAATGACTTTACCGATCTCCCCATTATAGATATTTTTCTCCGGATTATTTTGCAACTGCAAAATCCGGTCACCGATTTTAAAAACTTCGTCGTGCGCGGTTAATTTCTTAGCAGTTTCACGGTCGTTTAAGACGTCTTGC
>JAXGWL010000139.1:0-2542 GCA_040773345.1 Lactobacillus sp.
TCTGGCTCTTTGGCCGATCTAACCTACGGCGTGCCGTCGGAAACCAAGTCAGCCTTGGGCTACACCGCCTACTTGATCCGTGGTGCGGAGATGCTGCCGCATATCTCGAGCCACAAGATGCGCTTGACCTATGATGATGGTGTCTACGAGGGCAAGCTGTCGATGTTTTTGCTGGGCATGACGAATTCAATCGGTGGCTTTGAGCAGATTATGCCCGATGCCCAATTATCGGATGGCCTTTTTCAATTGATTGTCGTCAAGACTGCTAAACCGGTCGACGTTCTGCGGTTGATGGTGCAGGCGCTAAACGGCAAGCACGTTAAGGATCCGGAGATTATTTACACCAAAACAAGCTACTTTAAGGCCGAACTATTAGATGAGCCCGATGTGGAGCTGCCCGTCAACTTGGACGGTGAAAATGGCGGCAGTTTGCCGATGGAGTTTCACAACTTAAAGCAGCACATCGAATTTTACGTTGGTTAAAAAATTATGACCTGGCACCAGCCAGGTCTTTTTTTGTGCATAAAATGCTAACAAAAGTCGGCAACTGACCTACAATAGAGCTGAAGGGAAACATTAAGCTGTACCCGAACGCATAATGTTGGTTGTTCATTCAGAACAGGAGAATGACAGGATGTTTAAAAATAGCGAAGCGCTTAGCGTACCAGAAAATGTCATTAAGCAAATTGAGGCCAAGACCGACTATTTAGGCGACTTGGACGAGCTGGGCGACGGTGACCACGGCGTCAACATGGACAAGGGCATGCACCTGGCCCAAAAAGAAATTGACGAACATCACTATACGACCATGACCCAAGGCTTCCAAGCAATTTGGGATGCCGTCATGAACCACATCGGTGGTTCCATGGGCCCATTGTATGGGATGATTTGTCGTGGCTTGGTCAATGGTTCCAAAGACCACGAAGAAATTGACGCCAAGGTGGTCGACGACATGCTGCAACAGGCCGTTGAGAGCATTGAATTCGTCACTGACGCACGCGTCGGCGATAAGACTTTGATCGATACGCTGGAGCCAGCTGCTAAAGCCATGCACAAGGCTGTAGCTGCTGGGGACGACTTGCCAGCTGCCTTGGATGAAATGGTGGCCGCCGCTAAGCAGGGCCGTGACGCGACCAAGGACATGCAAGCTCTGATCGGTCGTTCCATTCGGCAAGGCAAAAAGACCATTGGCAAGATTGACGCCGGGGCTGCTTCTTGTGAAATCTTCCTGGAAGCAATGGCTGCCGAAATGATACGCTTGAACAATTAACAGGAGGCTGACAGATTATGCAACGTTTTTTAAACGATCCGAATGATAGGGTGGATGAATATGTTGATGGTTATCTGATGGTTCACCCAGGCCTAAAGCGGGCCGACGACAACAAGCGGGTAGTTTACCGTGACAACATCGCCAAAAATAAAGTCGGCATTGTTTCCGGTGGTGGTAGTGGCCACGAGCCATCCTTCTTGGGCTACCTGCGGCCAGATATGTTGGATGCCGCTGCGGTCGGCGAAATTTTTGCTTCGCCAACTCCGCTGTCTTTCTTAGGCGCCTTTAGAAAGGCCGACCAAGGCCATGGCGTTGCTTGCCTGTTTGGCAACTATTCCGGCGACATGATGAACGCCAAGGCCGGGATGCTGATGGCTAAAGACGAGGGCATTGACGTCAAATACGTTGTGTCCAAAGACGACATTGCTTCTGCCCCAGCCAACATGAAGGACAAGCGGTACGGGATTGCTGGCTTGATCACCATGTGGATTGCCGGTGGCCAAGTTGCCATGAACGGCGGCGACGTCGATGCTGTCTGCAAGGCTGCGACCGAAGCCCGCGACAACACGAGAAGCGTCTGCGTCGGCTTGCATGAACTGACGATTCCAGCTGTCGGCCACCCGAACTTCCACATTCCGGATGGCGAATATGAATTCGGCATTGGCCACCACGGTGAATCCGGGATCAGAAACTACAAGATGCAGCCAGCTGACGGCATTGCCCAGCGCATGACCGACGCCTTGGTTGACGACTTGCAATTGCGGTCCGGCGAGGAAGTCTTCGTCATGCTGTCTGGCTTAGGTGCTACGCCACTAGCTGAGCAGTACATTATGTACCGGGCTGTGCAAAAGATCTTAGCTGACAAAGGCATCAAGGTTGCTTACAAGCACGTCGGCAATTTGGCAACCTCTTTGAACATGAACGGGATCGCACTGACGATTGAGCGTTTGACGCCAAATCTGAAGAAATGGACGGACGCCTTTGAGAAGAGCGACACCCTTTAATTCATAATTGCAAGCAAAAAAAGACCCCCGCAAATGCGGGAGTCTTTTTGTTTGTCTGTAATTAGTTGCGGCGGTCGGTCATGCCAAAGATCTGCAGCAGTTGCAGGAAGAGGTTGATGAAGTCCAGGTATAACTGGAAGGCACCTAAGATAGCCAAACCGTTTTCGGAAACTTGGCCGCCGTATTGCTGGTAAATTCTCTTCATAGTCTGGGCATCGTAGGCGGTTAAGGCCGTGAAGATGATGACGGCGATGAAGGAGAAGATCAA
>JAXGWL010000140.1:0-2535 GCA_040773345.1 Lactobacillus sp.
GCTCTTGCCTTAATCGTCAACAGTTTTCCACCTAAAAATACTGTATTTTTAGATTTCCTAATATTTTTATGCACAGTGTGGACAATGTTCATTGAAAAATGGGGCTTTGTCATGCACAAGTGGATAAACGTTCAGCAAAAAGAGCAGGCCCTGCGGCCTGCTTTAATATCTCCTTAATTTTTGTTTGAACTCAATTCCGGGGCATCGGTCTTAAACTCATTTTGTGTCGTCTTGCGGCCATTCTTGTACCACAAACTCGTGCGACTTTCCTTGCGCAAACGCTTTAAGGCTTGTTTCTTTTTATAATTATGCTCTTTTCTATTCACAGTCTTAAACCAGCTAGGCTTATAGAAACGCAGCAAGTTGCCAGTAATCACGCGATCAGACAGCGATAACTCACTAGTCACATAGTTTGAATCGTATTCTAACTCACGCTTAACTTTGCCAGTCGGATGTTTAATCCGCTTGCCCGTCTTTGTGTAATAGTAGCTTCCCGTAATCTTGCAATACTTCGGAGTGATAAAGTCACCATTGCGCTGGGCCACGATCTGTGGCCGGTTCGGCGCGAGCAAGTCGTGCCCAAATTGAATCGTGTCAGTATCCTTAATGCCCACCAAGTTTAACAGCGTTGGCAAAACATCGATTTCGCCACCGTAGGTATGATTGATGCCGCCTTTCAAGCCAGGCATGTGGAACATCAAAGGTACCCGTTGGAACTGTAAATTATCAAAATCATTAAACGACTTTTGACCTAGCAATTGCGCTGAAGCTTTGTGGTGGTTGCCAGAAATGCCATAGTGATCGCCGTAGAGCATGACCAGCGTATTTTTATCCAGACCGGTCGCGTGCAGCCAGTGCATCAATTCCCCAATCGACTGATCCAGATAGTGCGCAGTTTGCACGTAGCCGTCCACAGTCTTGTCGCCAGTGTCAGTCTTGGCAATCGTCTGGTCCTCTTTAGACAATTCGTAAGGGTAGTGGTTAGTTACCGTAATCATCTTTAAATAGAATGGTTGCGGCAGACGCTCAATGTACTTAATCGACTGATCAAAGAAGATCTTATCCTTAAGGCCATAGCCGTTGTAGTAGCTCTTCTTGTTCTTAAAGTAGGAAAGCGGCATGAAATATTGGTAGCCAAAGGATTTATAGGCATTGTCACGGTTCCAGAAAGAGCCAGCGCCACCATGCATCACAGCCGTCGTATAGCCGCCCTGTTGGTGCAAAATAGCTGGGGCGCTTTCAAAAGTGTTTGAAGTGCCGTAACTAGACATGGCACTGCCTGATTGCAGCCCAAAAATCGAATTTTCCAGCATCATTTCGGCGTCTGAAGTTTTACCTTGCCCCACCTGGTTAAAGAAATTATCAAAGGCGATTGTGTCGGAAGCGTGATACAGACGATTGAGGTTAGGCGTAACCTCCTTGCCCTGCCACTTGTAGTCAATTAAAAATTGTTGAAAACTTTCCAGGTGGATCACCAAAATGTTCTTGCCATGGGCCACGCCGGTGTACTGAGTTGCCGCCGGAATCTGGTGTCTTTTAATGTATTGGCGCACGGTATCCGTGTCAGACCGCTTGGCCTTGGCCATCACTGCATTTGCCTGAGCAGATTTCACCCCATCGTAAACAGCGTAAGCATTGATCCCTAGGTATTTCACAATGTAGTTATTGTCAAAGGTTCTGGTTAAAAGACCTGGCCGGTCCTTTTGAGCCATTAAGAGGTTGCTGGCAAACAAGCAGCAGGCAATGAGTTCAATTATGTCCACTACCTTCAGTCGGAGCGTCCGAACATCGATCTTGAAGACTTTGAACGCCAAAAGCAAGATGTCTGCTACAACATCCCCAAAAGCCCAGAAGTCACTAGGCAGCAAGATGCCGACAATACTTTTACCCAGATTGTCCGAGGTTGAGCCAGAAGTTTTAATGATGGAAACAGACAAAAAGTCGGAAAATTCCCGATAATAAAGGATATTGGCAAAAAGCCAGGTCGACAAAATGGCAATAATGGCCACCATAATCCAGTAGGACTTGCGCCCTTTAAAAAATAGGCCAATACCAATGAGCAAAATGGTCGCCGGCAGCGGGTTGAACAGCAGCAAAAAACGCTGCATTGAACCCACGACTCCCAAGTTAAATTTGGTCAAATAAATAAAATAGGTTTTTAACCAAAAAAGGACCACCGCAAAGGCAAAAAAGCCCAATTTAGTTCTCGTCAGCCAGTGATAAAAGTTTTTGACCCTGGACATGGGATAACCTCCCCTAAAATTTGTTTCTGACTCTTTATACTACTCTTAAACCGCTATGAAAGTGAAATGCTTTAAGGGATCCTTTGCATTTTCTTAGGTTTAAAGCTCCAACCGAAAATACCTAGCAGCATCCCGAAAAAGTAGGTTGCAAAACGCCAAATAAACATGGCCAACACTAGTTTGGAGGGGTTGGCAATAAAAGTGGCAAAGAGCGTTTGAAAACTGTATTCTGCACCACCACTAGCGCCTGGAATCGGAATAATGGCCATGAACAAGGTGATCAGGATGTTCA
>JAXGWL010000141.1:0-2514 GCA_040773345.1 Lactobacillus sp.
CAGTTTACGACTTAACATCCGCAGGCGCTGCACCTGATCGTTGTTGAGATCTAAGATGGGGCTCACCAGAACCGAATCGCCCGAATTGATGCCAACAGGCTCCAAACTAGCAGCCAGGTTAAAGAAGTTGAAATTGCCCCGCTGGTCTCGCAGCAAGTCAACAACGACCTCTTCCCAGTCAGACAGATCTTCTGTCAAACGGTAGTCTGCCAGTGAAAAATGCTCGCTGCGTTGTTCCTGGGCAAAGTAAGCCTGCAGCTGCGCCGCATCTTTAATCCTGAGGTGGTCATTTTTGACAAAACGATGGTATTTAGTGACCAAAACTGGAAAGGTCAGCTGGGGCAACAAATCTTGTAAAGAATGTTGCTTAGATAAATGCCAGCTCCGACCCGTGGGTAGCTGGTTTTCTGCGCAAAAGGCCAACTGCTGACTCGGCTGCTTGAGCTCCAAAGCCTTTTTGCTGACAGTCAGCAGTTCAATGCCAATTTCCTTGAGGATGCCGTCCTGCATCAGTTTACGGGTGAGGTCCAGGCCGACCAAGCTGCCATAAGCGGTGATGATCGCGTCTGGCTCTTCCATGCGCAAAATTCTTTTCATAAAAGACAGGGTTAGCGGTTCAAGGTAAATAGTCACGCCGGGCCGTTTGTCGGTCGCAACAGTCGCAGGGTTGGGATTAACTAAGACCACTGAAACATTTTCTTCGACCAAAGCATCGATGGCTTGTTTCGTCATCAAGTCTAGTTCGGCCACGGAACCGATAATATTTGGTCCGGAACCAATAATTAAAACTTTATTGTAATTGCTAATTTTCGGCATTTTCATCCAGCATTCGCAAAAAATCATCATACACGACGGTGGCATCAAAGCTGCCAGGTGCCCCTTCCGGGTTAAAAGCGACAGCGATTACTTTGTGCCGCTCGCTGACAAAGCCCGCGAGCATGTCCGTATGCAGATCAAAGTACTTTTCAATGAAGTCAAAATCGAGTTCAGTTGGCAGCACCAGCGCGTTAATGTTCATGGCCGTCTGCCAAATGTGCTGCGTATTTTGACTGATGACCGGGAAGTTGACCCCGTTAAAAGGCAACGGCAAGTCAGCCAACTCGAAATCAAGATATGAACTCAAAGCCAAGTAGCCCAGACCAATGGCCAGGATCGGCAGCTTGCCGTAAAAGCGGTCAAATACTTCCTTGAGGGCAGGCAAGACCTCTTGCACGTCGCCCGGTCCGTTGGAAATAATGATGCCGTCCGGTTGGACATTGGCAATCTCCTGCGGCGCGACGTCAAAAGGCATCGTAAAGGCATTGATCCGCCGCAGCGACAACGACCGCAACAGGGAATGCTTCAAGCCAAGGTCAATGACCGCAATGGTTTGGCCGACGTTGGGGGCAGCATAAGGATTGACCGTCGAGACTTGCCGCGTCTTGTTTTTCGGCAACACCAGTGCTTTGATCTGGTCAAAGGCGTGCTGGTCGGCCGTATCCATGACAGATGCTTTGATGATTTTCTCTGCTCGCAGACGGTGCACCAAGGCGTGCGTGTCGACACCATACAGACCAGGGATTCTTTTTTCCGCTAGGTAGGAGTTGACGTTTTGCGCCTGCTCACTGTGGTCGTGCGTGAGCGGCAAGTCAGCGACAACAATGCCTTTGACTTGCGGATCAATTGCTTCGTAGTCGATGGAATTGATGCCGCTTGCTCCGACCAAAGGCGTTGAAAAGACGAGAATTTTGCCGGCATTGGCTGGATCCGTCAGTGCCTCCTGGTAGCCAAAATTGCCCGTAAATAAAGCTAGACTGCCAGTTGAAATGGTCGAAGCGCCGAAGCCTTCCCCTTCAAAATAAGAGCCATCGTCTAATACTAAATAACGTTTCATTGCTTTCCCTGCCTTAATTTTGCCAGCGTTTCCTGGAATATTTTAGGCGGTGCAGCCTGAAATTCAAGCCACTGGCCACTCGTTGGCTGTTTAAAGCCTAACACAGCCGCATGTAAAAACTGCCCATGCCCGGGCAAGGTATGGTGTGGGCCGTACAAGGGATCGCCAGCTACAGGGTGCCCAATATATTTTAGGTGCACGCGAATTTGGTGGGTGCGGCCCGTTTCCAGCCGACAAGAAATTAGGCTGTAGCCCTTAAACTGTTCTAAAACCTTAAAATGGGTTACTGCCGGCTTGCCAGTGGGCACGACCGCCATTTGTTTGCGATTATATGGATTGCGGCCTAGCGGCGCGTTAATTGTGCCGCTGGCTTCGCCAAAATTGCCGTGCACTAGTGCCAGGTAAACGCGCTTATTGCTTTTAGCAGCCAACTGGGCCTCTAAGCTAAGGCGAGCTTTCTGATTTTTAGCGACCATCAACAGACCGGAAGTATCCTTGTCGATCCGGTGGACGATGCCCGGCCGAAAGCCTTCGGGACTGGCGGCTAGCTCTTTAGTGTGATAGAGCAAAGCATTAACCAAGGTATGGTCGGGGTGCCCAGCCGCTGGGTGCACGACCATACCCTGCGGCTTGTTGACAAC
>JAXGWL010000142.1:0-2493 GCA_040773345.1 Lactobacillus sp.
TCTTAACGCCGAAAGTAGTTGGTGGGAAACTGCCTGCGAGGAAAGGAAGCTGCCGTGCTCTTTTTTTAATAATCCGGTTTAGCTCAGTTGGTAGAGCACCTGACTGTTAATCAGGTTGTCGTCAGTTCGAGTCTGACAACCGGAGCCAAGATGGAGGGAGAAGCAGCACGCTTCTCCTTTTTGTTTTTGAAAAAATCACTTACGAAGAAATTTTTTATTTGCTAAAGTAACCACTTGTGCAATTAAAGATTTATTGAGGAGTGATTTTTGTATGAGTAAAAAAGCTTTAAGACAGGTGCGCCATCCCAAACTGGCGATGGTTAGCATGTTGCTTGGGACTTTCGTCGGCATGTTTAGGAACATTGCCTTGCCTATTGCCTAAACTGTCTGTGGCTTTTCACGCCAATGTTGCGACCCTGCAGTGGCTGGTGACTGGCTACATGTTGGTCATCGGCATTGTTTTACCTTTATCAAGTTTAATTTCTAAGTGGTTTACGACCAGGCAGATTATCATCTTTGGCCTTGTTGATTTTATTGTGGGCGCAGCCATTTCTGCTTCTGCGTTAAACTTTCCGCTGCTCTTTTTGGGTAGGATGATTCAGGGTGTTGGCACTGGTTTGATCTTACCCTTGATGTTTACGGTAGTTATGCAAATTTTTCCACCGCAAAAAATTGGTTCGGTAATGGGCGTTTGTGCCTTGGTCATCATGTTTGCGCCCGCCATTGGCCCAACCTTGACTGGTTTGATTCTTGCCAAAGCCTCCTGGCGGTAGATTTTCTGGTGCTTTATCCCGTTTTTACTGGTGGCGCTTGTTTTTGCAATTACCTCGCTAGAAAACGTGGGCAAGAGAACACGTTCCCACGTTGATTTTTTATCAATTGTTGAGTCAGCACTAGGCTGTTCTGGCTTAGTGATCGGGGCCAGTTTAGCTAGTCGCGATGGCTGGCTATCAGTTTCTGTATTGAGCGCGCTGGTGATTGGCGTGCTTGTCTTGATCCTTTATATTCACCGGCAACTTAACCTGCAAACTCCAATTCTTAACTTACGGGTTTTTAAGACGAGAGAATTCGCCATTGGTTCGACTTTGGTAATGCTGGACTTTGGCATTATTCTTTCGGCCATGTACCTTTTGCCAATGTATATTCAAAATGGTTTACTGCTGCCGGTGGCTTTGACAGGGATTATTATGTTGCCAGGGGGTGTGATTAATGCCCTGACTTCCGCCTTTGCCGGGCGTATTTACGACAGCGTGGGCGCCAAGCGGCCAGCTATGATTGGCTTCATCATCGCTTTAGTGGGTGCTGGCATGTTGGCTTGCAACAGTGCTCATTCGTCAATTGCCTATGTCATTGCGGCGCACGTCATTTTGATGATTGGCTGTCCTTTAGCAATGTCTCCCTCCCAGACTAGTGCTTTGAATTCTCTGTGTCTGGACTAGAGTCGGCTGATGGCAGCACTATTTTAAATACGATGCAGCAGATTGTTGGCGCCTTGGCCACAGCCCTAGCGACAAGCTTTCTAGAACTGGGGTGCAATACTGCTAGTGGCAGTTCAGCCGTGCGTTTTACCAACGGCGTTCACTATGGGCTCTATTTCACTTTGGCTCTTGTGATCATTGGCCTTGTTTTAACATTTAAAATGAGTGATGGGCCACTGAGTGATAATTAATATTTTAAAAAGAAAGGGAGAAGCGTTTGCTTCTCCTTTTTTGATACGTTTTTACCTATTTATTTGGTTTATAATATTTGCGAGGTATAAAAATGATCTACACAGTGACAGCCAACCCATCGATTGATTATTTTGTTAAAGATGATAATTTTGCTCTGGGTCAAATCAACGAAGTTCAAGATGCAGTCATGAAACCAGGCGGTAAAGGTATTAACGTCGCGTTGGTTTTGCATAATTTGGGCTTGTCTAGCACCTGCTGGGGTTTTCTGGGCGGTTTTATCGGTCAAAAAATTGAGCATGACTTGCACCAGGCCCATTTGATAACTGATTTTGTACATGTAAAAAAAGAAGCCCGGGTCAATTTGAAAATTATGGGTCAAGTTGAAACGGCTCTAAACGTTGCTGGACCAGATGTTTCGCTCTCTGAGAAAAATGCCTTGTTGGCGCGCTTTGACGACTTGGCAGCAGGCGATTTGGTAGTACTCAGTGGCGGTGTGCCTACTAATTTAGGCACCAGTTTTTACTATGAATTAGGTCGGCTGGCGCAAGGCCACGGTGCAGCTTTTGTGCTGGATGCGACTGGGCGTAGCTTCCGGCAGGCACTGGCCGCTTCACCTTGGCTGGTAAAACCAAATGAAGCGGAATTAGATGCAATTGCTGGCCGAAAACTGGCCAATGATCAAGAACGCATTGCCTTTGGCCAACAACTGGTTGAGCAAGGTGCCAAGAACGTACTCTTGTCATTAGGTGAGCGTGGGGCTTTTTTAATTAATCAAAAAACAGTGCTCTATGCCAATGCCCCCGTGGGCAATGCTGTCAATACA
>JAXGWL010000143.1:0-2460 GCA_040773345.1 Lactobacillus sp.
ATGCCCGGCGTCAAGACCGTGGTCGTGCGGTCCTCGCACACCACCAAGCAAAGCCAGGTGACTTTGATCACGGTCGGCAGCGACCTGCGCGGCTTAGACCGCCTGGTCCAAGGCATCCAAAAAATCGCGCACGTGACCGGGATCTTCCAAAACATCACCCAGTGGGACAACCCGCAGGTTTGGGGCAACAAGACCGTCAAGCTCTGGGGCGAAGACTACATCCAAGAAAAAATCGACGACAAGACTTTCAATCTTTCGCCGCGGGCCTTTTTCCAGCTCAATAGCGAGCAGACCGTCAACCTCTACCATGAGGCCCTGCAGATGCTGGACTTAAAGCCGGACCAGACCCTGGTTGACGCCTACAGCGGCGTCGGCACCTTGGGGATCTTGGCCGCCGACCAGGTCAAAGAGGTCATCGGCATTGAGACGATTCCGGATGCTGTCCGGGACGCCCAGCTCAACTGCCGGCAAAACGGCGTGCGTAACGCCCGCTACCTGCAAGGCGCAGCCGAAGACAAGCTGGGCCAGCTGGACTTTGACGCCTTGATCGTCGACCCGCCGCGCACGGGCCTAGCCAAGCAGATGATTAAGTCGATCCTTTCGGCCGAGCCGCAGACCTTTGTCTACATCTCCTGCAACCCGTCGACGCTGGCTCAGGACTTAGTGCTGCTGAGTGCCAAGTACAAGGTCCGCGTCATCAAGTCGGTGGACATGCTGCCGCAGACGCCGCGCTGTGAGGCCATCGCCAAGCTGGTTTTAAAGTAAAAAAATAAAGAACGGTTAAAACACCGTTCTTTTTTTATGCAAACAAAAAGCAGGCTGCTGATTTTTCATCATTTGCAAGCCTGCCGCTGAACCAAGTGGAGAGGTAGCCAAAGATTAATAACTGTGATTGATGTATTGAGTTAAGTGAAACAACCAGTAGGACATCTGGTCAAAGCAATTAAAGAATCGAAACCTCTTGCTTCTTTGAAAGAGAATCTGTTTTCTTCCACTAACAATTCTGGAGATAAAAACTACTGTAAGTGCTATCTTTCCACAACCCCATAATAGCACAAATGTAAGCGGTTGCGGTTATTTTGTCTGCAGATATTTACGTACGTAATTTTTTTGGCCGGCAAAATACCATAAACCTGCTTCAGCTGGAGCTTTAAAGCTAATATCTTTTGGCAACCATTCGACGGACTTTTTAAAGATTCTTTCATATTCAGAGATACCAATGTGCTTCCTGCCCGCTAAAAGCTGTTGGTGTAGCTCAGCGTGCAACTGTTTTTCATAGCCTGCCACTAACCGGCCACTGAAAAATTCGGCCATCGCACCTGAGCCATAAGAAAATAGTCCAAGCCGGTCACCTGGCTTGAGCTCGCCATTTTCGAGCAGGCTAAGCAGGCTCATGTAAAGCGAGCCCGTGTAGATATTGCCAACCTGACGGCAATACTTAGCACTTTTGTCAAAATTGTTGTTTAAGCGCTCAGCAGTCGCGGCGTCGCTTTTGGCTGCAACAAGCCGTGCCGCCTTCAGTCCCATTTTGACAAAGGGCAGGTGGTAGCAGATGGCCGTAAAGTCAGCCGGGACCAGGCTCTTTTTTTGTTCATAATCACTAAAAACATGCTCAAAGAAATCTAAGTAAATATTTTGCGAATAGTGGCCGTCAACCATGGCGAGTTGACTTGTATTCGGCCGCCAAAAGTCGTTGATGTCGTCAGAATAGGCGGCCGTTTCTGGGTCTAAGGCCAAAATGGCGGGCTCATCTTTAACGAGCAAGGCAATGGCGCCAGCACCCTGAGTCACTTCACCGGGCGTTGCAAGGCCATAACGGGCAATGTCGGCACCAATCACTAAGGCGCTTTTGCCGGGATGCAAACGCACAAAATCCAAGGCCGTCAATAGCCCTGCCGTTAAGCCAAAGCAGGCCTCCTTAATCTCAAAAGCTCGTACCTGGGGTGCCAAACCCAAGGCCTTTTTGACAAAAAGTGCGGCGGACTTGGACTGGTCAACCCCACTTTCCGTGCCAAAGACCAACAGACCAATTTTGTCGTGGTCAATTCTGGACCAAAAGTCTAGGCAAGCATTAATGCTCATTGAAACTGCATCCTGGTTGGCCGCAGCTACGGCCATTTTCCGCTGACCTAAACCGATTAAATACTTGTTGGGATCAACGCCACGTGCTTGGGCTAGATCCACCATGTCAAGGTACTTGTCTGGCGTGTAAAAGCCGATTTGATCAATCCCGGTCGTCATTTTGTTGTTCCTTTCTCATTTTGGCGGCCCGCGTCGCCCGGGCCTGCAATTTCATGTGGCCGGCTTGAATACCGGCAGTAGCAATTGCGTTCAAAGCCGCCCAGTTGCTGGCCAAGCCACAGGCAACAATGATCTGGGCCAATTCTTGTGCACTAGGCCGCCCCAGTAGATTCATGTTTTGGGCTACGTCAGGTCGAGCACCGATCGAGCCGCCCACAA
>JAXGWL010000144.1:0-2440 GCA_040773345.1 Lactobacillus sp.
CAGGGGGGCGAGGTCATTCCTTTCATCACCTCGCGCAACATGATCACCAAATACCGGATGAATTACCACCTGCACAGAAAAGAAGTGATCATCGACGGCCGCATCTCGTGGACCGGTGGTTTTAACGTCGGTGATCAATACCTAGGCAAAAGCAAGAAATTCGGCTACTGGCGCGACACTCATGTCCGCATCCTTGGTTCAGCCAGCCTGCTTTTGCAGGAACGCTTCGTCATGGACTGGAATGCTTCTGTCCAAAAAGAAGAAGACGAGGTCATCTTCGAACCCCGCCTTTTTCCCAAAATGCATAAAAATAGCCAGCCGAACAATTCAGTAGCAACACAGATTGTCAGCGATGGTCCCGACCAGGACGAACCTTACATGCGCAACGGCATGATCCGCCTGATGATGATGGCTCGTCAAACCTTGTGGATTCAAACGCCCTACCTGGTACCTGACGATCCCATGATTGCGACCTGGCGGATTGCCGCTCGTTCTGGCGTCGACGTCCGCATCATGATCCCCTGCATGCCGGACCACCCCTTTATCTACCGGGCCACACAGTGGTATGCCAAGCAGCTGATGCGCGAAGGCATCAAAATCTATATCTATCAAAATGGCTTTATCCACGCCAAAACAGTCGTCGTCGACGACAAGTACTCAACAATTGGCTCCATGAACCAAGACTATCGCTCCTACACCTTAAACTTTGAAGCCATCGCGGCCTTTTATGACCAAAAAATTGCCCGGGAAATGAAACAAATTTTTCTCCATGACACACTAGACTGTATTCGGCTGACGCCAGCTATGGTTGACAACTGGTCCCGGTGGCTCACCTTCAAGCAAAGCTTCTCGCGCCTGCTGTCGCCAATTCTTTAAAAAAGGCAAACAAAAAAAGCACCCCAGCGGGTGCTTTTTTTAGATCATCGACTGTACTTCAATTTTCACGCCAGCTTGCAGCTTGCGGCGTAGCTGCCGCAAGACCGTCTCTGCTTTTTGTGAAAAGCGCAAATAATACTGCTGGCGATTTTTAGTCTGCAGGATGGCCACGACCAAAGGCATGTCAGCAGGTGCCTTGACTAAGCGCACTGCGGCGATGTCACTGTAAGTCAGCGTCCGCCGAAAGTAGCCGGATAAGACCACCCGCTTGGCACCAAGGCCCGATTGGCCGTCGAGAATGCTAGCGACGACAAACGAAGTGAGCAGGAGCGTCAGGCCTTGCGCGTGCAGGTCAAAGAAGCCGGCCCCTAACCCTAGGAAAATGAAAACGACGGCCCACACCACGTTCGCAGTCCGGAAGCGGGCTCGCATGAAAATAGTGGCCTGCCAATACCAGCTGTAAAGGATGTAAAATATAATGAAGAGTGACAAGGCAATGTAGTAGCTCATCCAATCAATCCTTTTTGATTATTTACTAATATTATAGCAAAACTGCCTGAAGGAGACGTGCACAATGATCGAAGAACAAGTGCAAGAATTGCAAGCTGATTTAGACGACGCCCGGCACGTCGTTTTTTTAACCGGAGCCGGTGTGTCGACGCATTCGGGCATTCCCGACTACCGCTCCAAAAACGGGATTTACAATGGCATCAGCCAAAGCCCAGAAGAAATCTTAAGCACAGACACGCTCATGAACCGGCCCGCTCTTTTTCATGATTTTGTCATGAAAAATATGTACTTTCCCACGGCTCAGCCTAATTTAATCCATAAAAAAATAGCGCAGATCTGCCAGACAAAGGGAGAGCTGATCACCCAGAACGTCGATGGTCTCGACCGCAAAGCCGGCAATAAAAATATTATTGAATTCCATGGGAATCTGTACCACATTTACTGCACAAAATGCCAGCAAAAAGTTGCTTTGGCCGACTACCAAAGCTCTTATTTGCACAAAACTGACGGTGGCATCATTCGGCCCGGCATTGTCCTATACGGAGAACAAATTGACCAGGAAAAGCTGATGAAATCAGTCCAGGCAGTGGCTAACAGCGATTTGGTCATTATTTGTGGCACAAGTTTTGTTGTGTATCCTTTCGCCGGACTGTTACAATATACGAGAGGCGCCAAGATCTGGGCCATAAATAAACAAGCACTGGCACAGGTCGGTGGCATCAAGCAAATCGTTGCCGACGCTGCTGTTATTTTTAAGCGTCTACGTTAAAGAGGATTGAGACTTAGTTTTGTTCGACGACACGTTTTTTTACGATTATTTTTCCTACGGTGACCTGCAGCTGCGCTTAGTAGCCAACTTGGCTGGTTTAACTTTTGACGGAATGCGCAACGAACCGCGGAGTGCTCCAATTTTTAGCTTCTATCCACACGTGATGATGGTTAGAAATAAAAAGATGCTGGCTCCCTACGTTAAAGAGTTGACCGAATACATGGAAGGTCGGCGGCAAGACTTTGATCTGCCCCTCAACTATGATAACTTTGGCACGCCTTTCCA
>JAXGWL010000145.1:0-2425 GCA_040773345.1 Lactobacillus sp.
CAGGAAACGTCCATTTCAACTGACGGTTCGGTAAATGGGAAGTAGCTTGGGCGCAGCCGAGTCTTGCGGTCTTGGCCAAAGACGTGCTTGGCGACAATTTCCAAAGTCCCCTTCAGATCGCCCATGGTGATGTTTTTGTCGACGACTAAGCCTTCCATCTGAGCAAATTGGTGGGAGTGGGTGGCGTCGTCATCGTCACGCCGGTAAACCTTGCCCGGTGAAATCATCTTCAAAGGCCCTTTGCTGAAGTCGTGCTTTTCCAGCGTTCTAGCTTGGACTGGGGAAGTCTGACTGCGCAGCAGGTGTTCGGAATCAATGTAAAAAGTGGCCTGCATGTCCCGCGCTGGGTGGTCTTTGGGCAAGTTCAGCATTTCAAAGCAGTATTGGTCGGTTTCGATTTCTGGCCCCTGGACCACTTGGTAGCCCATGCCGATGAACATGCGCTCTAAGTCATCCTGCAGGGTGCGAATGATGTGCTTGGTGCCCAAGTGCGGCTTGGTCCCTGGCAGCGTTACGTCGACTTTTTGCCGCTCCAACTGCTGCTGGATCAGCCGTTGCGCTATCTCTTGCCGGGCCTCACTTAATTGCTTAGTGAAGCTGTCACGCAGCTTGTTTACCTGTTGGCCAAACTCTCTTCTGTTTTCCGGGGCAATTTTCTTCATCGAGTGCAGGATTTCGGTTAAATCACCCTTGCGCCCCATCAAATTGACCCGGACCTCGTTCAGCTTTTGCTGGTCCGTGGCCTTTTTAATGGCCTCGTTGCCGGCGCTTTGAATTTCCTTTAAGCGTTTTAATAAATCATTGATCTCTGGCATTTTTATCTCCTCAAACAAAAAAAGCTCCATCCCTTAAAGGGACGAAGCTTCGCGGTACCACCCTGTTTCAGGCTCAGCAAATGAGCCTGCACTTTGGCTGTCGCCATAACGGGGTGACAATCCGGAATTGATTGAATTCGCGCTCCCAAGATGAAATTCGCAAGTGCTGCTTTGCGGACCTTGCAGCGGATCGGTCACGCTCTCTGCCAAAAGTGCCGCTTGTTACTAGTCTTGATCATTGCATGTAAGTTTCATTGTAGTCTTCTTTTTATAAAAAACAAGGCTAAGACCACTGGTCAGCCCAAGCGTGCACCTGCCGCATGACAGGTTTTAAGGCCTGGCCTTTTGCCGTCAAAGAATAACGGACGGTCTTTGAATTGGGCTGCTTAAAGCGACTGACGATGCCGGCTTCTTCTAATTCACGCAGGCGTTCAACTAACACGCGGTCAGAACAAGGTTCAATGGCGTTAGCTAGGTCGCGGAAGCGCAGCTGCTGGTCTGCGCACAAGGTTGAAATAATGATCCCGTTCCATTTTTTGCCAATGATGGCGAAAGCGGCCACCAAGTTGCCGCACAGTTCGTAATCAGCACTGGTGCAGCAGCCACAGTCCCTTTCTTCTTCCATGACTTTGACACTCCTTTTGCTCTTCTTGCCTGTCATTATAGCCATTTTTGCTTACAAAAAACAAGTAAGGTGCTCAGGCAAAGTGGTAGATCATGATGCCGGCTGCCACGGCCGCATTCAATGATTCGGCTTGGCCCTTGATGGGGATGTAGAGTTTTTCATCGCACAAGGGCACCAAAGAGCGGTCGGCGCCGTGGGCCTCGTTACCGACGATTAAGGCCACGGATTCAACTGGCTTAAAGGCTGGCAAAGGCTTGGCCGTCTTGTCGAGCAGAGAAATGTAGATAGGGATTCCGGCAGCGTGGAAGCTAGCCAAAGCATCTCTTATCCTGCCTGCCACGATCTTAATGTGGAATTGACTGCCCTGCATGGCGCGCTGGGTCTTGGGGTTATATAAATCCACTGTTTTTTCTGATAAAAGGACACCAGTAAAGCCAGCTGCATCGGCGGTGCGAATGATGGTGCCGACATTGCCGGGGTCGGCCAATTCGTCCAAGATGACCCACTTGCCATAGTTGAAGCTGAACTGGCGCGGCTGGTTGATCGGCAAGACCATGAAGATGTCCTGCGACTGCTTGGTTGCTGAGAGACGCGTGCAGATTTCTTCATTAATTTGCACGGCCTTTTGGTCTGCAAAAGAAAAGCCTTGCTCTTTTAAGTCGTCCAAAGCTGCTGGGGTAGCCAAGGTGTGCTGGTAAGGCACCTGGTTGGCCAAGGCCTCGGTGACTAAGTGAAAGCCTTCAATCAAATAGCACTGCTCTTTTTGACGATACTTCTTATTTAAAAGCTTGGCCGTTTTTTTAACCAAGGGGTTTTTAACGGAAGTGATGACTTGCATATTTTTCTCCTTTATCTGCTAATATTCTATTGTATGAAAGTCGTCTATTTTTAGCAAAAAGAAAAAGAGCAAAAACTGTGTTGAAAGAAACGAAACAATTTACTTTTTATGGCCACGTCCAAGGCGTCGGCTTTCGCTACACCTGCC
>JAXGWL010000146.1:0-2422 GCA_040773345.1 Lactobacillus sp.
AGCTCAATGAATTATATAAAGACGGTCATAAAAAGTAACCTGTACAGTATGTTTATTATTTATTTAAATTAATTTATTAAGTCACTGAGTTTGAAAACTTAGCGGCTTTTTCACAAAAAAATTCTCCTCATTTGCGTATTTAGAAATAGCAACACTTTTCAAAGGAGAATGATTATGAAAAAAGCAATCCAAATTACCTTGTTAACGCAAATGGCTCTGGCTGCTGCTGTCAATGTCGGCCTCAAGCCACAACCGGTGCACGCTGCCACCGTTGTCACGCAGAAGCAAACAAAATCGACCTTGCAAAAAAAGATTGACCGGGCCAAAGCCAAACAGCAAAAAGCTCAAAAAGACTTGCTTACCATCAAAAAGCAGGTGGCTGCTTTAGAAGAAAAAAGTGCTGCCTTGGCGGCCAAACTGGGTGAGGGCGCTGAACAAGCCAAATTAAAAGCGGCCTTTCAAAAACTGCAGCAGGCGCAAGCCAACGTTGACCAAGTCAATGCCGACCTGCTGGCTTTACAAAGCAAGCAGGCCGATCTTTTAGCTCAGTCAAATGACCTACAAGTGCAGGAGCTTGCTAAGCGACAGGCGGTCACCGACAGCCAAGCTGTTTGGCGCGGTGCTCAGCTGACTTTGCTGGGCTCGTGGGGACATGAGGATGAAAAAAAGGAATATGATGCTGCCAAAAAGCGCGTTGAGCTGAACGAAAATATCTACAGGATGTTGGCAGGCCAGTTGGTGGGCTCCCAAGAGCGACAAACAACACTTGCAAAAAGGGCGGCCGCAGATGCTGATCAGTTAGAGCGGGCGCAACAAGAACTGGCTGCCTTACAAAAGCAGGAAAACAAGGATCGTGGGGCTATTGAAAAAGCAACGCAAAAAGTCTCCGCTCTGACTGAAAAGCAAAAGAAGACAACCAAAGAATTACGACGCGTCAAAGACAATATTGTCAATTTGACTAGTCAAAAGGAAGAAACTACCGACAAGATCAAGGCAGCACAGGCAAATCTGAACGACTGCTTAGCCGGTTTCGACGCACTTTGGCAACAAGACGGCAATGTCCAGGCCACCTACAAGCTTTACCAGCAAAAACAAGCAGAATATAAGTCCTTCCTGCCTGACCTGACTGCCAATAAGGAGGCCCTGGCTCGGGTAGAAAAAGCCAAGGCCGCTAAGCAAGAGGAACAGCAAGCAGCTAAGCAAAAATTGACAGGACAAGAGGCGGCCTTCAATGCAATGGCGGGGCAAACCAGCCAGCAAGATAGCGTCGTGCAAGAGCTGCTGCAAACCATCAGCCAGCTCACTGCTGCTCAAAAAGAGCTGGCGGCAGCTAGTCAAGCTTATGACCAGGCCAGTGCTGAGCTTGCCAGCTTAGAAAAACAGGTGAATCAAACAAAAGAACAAACCACCAAGCAAGCGCCTCAAAAAGCAGCCAATGTTAAGAAAAAAACTAAGCGTGCTAAGAAAAAAGCAGTGCAAAAAATGGCGGCCATTGCTTTGGCTAAGGAACGCTCTGTCATGTACGATGGGCAGGGGCGGTCAACCGGCGCGTATCTGCCAGGCAACACCCACTGGCTCGTGTCTGCCCGCAAAAAAATAGCCGGCCAGGTCTTTTACCTGGTCGGTCGCGACCTCTGGCTAGCAGCAAGTGACGTCAGTTTAGAAAAACAACACAGTGGGGTGGCGCGCATCATTGCTGACAAAGCGCGCCTGTTTACCGGCGAAGGTGCTGCAACGCAACGTGTCTTAGCTAAAGACAGTCGGTGGGAAATATTTGCTGAAAAAGAAATCGCCGGCCAAAAATACTACCGTTTGGGCAGTGACCAGCAGTGGCTTTTAGCCCTCAAGGCTGCTTTAGAATAGACAAAAAAACTCTGGCTTGGCCAGAGTTTTTTGCTTAAAGCTTATCTTTAACCTCGTGGGGAGCACCATTGCCCTTAGGCTGCACATCGTCGGCGTAATAAATAGCATAAATGCCATTTTTATTGTTTTTGGCGATAACCAGCTGCTTTTTCGTGCCTTCTTGTTGCTTGTAAATTTGGGCACTGCGGCGAGCTTCTTTAAAGTCATGACTCGACGAAATCGCATCTCCAGGGTTAAAGAAAACATTTTCGTTGTTCATCAGGATTCCTCCCATCACTTATTATCTATATTTTACCATGAATTTTGCTAGTTCATTATTGTGAAACACATCATTTCCTTTCAAAAAATATTGAAAAAAGTGGCGGATCTTTCATTGGGCTACTCAATTTGAAAACTTTGTCTAGACCAGTTTTACGGCACTTAATCCTAAAAAAATGGTTGAAAGTGCTTTCTTAATTTGCCGAAATTAGCTAGAATGAACTTGTGAAGTTTTTAAACATAACTACCTAAATTGGAGGTAATCTAATGACGGAATATCGTGTCGAAAGTGATACTATCG
>JAXGWL010000147.1:0-2410 GCA_040773345.1 Lactobacillus sp.
AAGATAAAAACGGTTATGGGCTCAAGGACAAACTGCTTTTTGCTGAAAGCATCAAATATTTAGAGCAAATGCAGCAGCCTTTCTACGTCAAATACATTACGGTCACCAACCACATCCCCTTCCAGCTGGACGAGCAAGACCAAGATCCTAATTTCAAGACCAGTATGACCAGTGATCAGACCGTCAACAACTACTTTGTAACGGCCCATTACTTGGATCAGTCTTTGGCCGAATTCTTCAGTTTTTTAAGAAAATCAGGTCTCGAGAAAAACTCAATGATTCTCATCTATGGCGACCACTATGGTTTAAGCGAAGCCGACTATGGCGCCTTGGCGCCGCTGCTTGGCAAATCTAAAGAGGATTGGACAGACTACGATACGATCCAAATGCAAAAGGTGCCGTATATGATCCACATGCCGGGCCTCAAAGGTGGCATCAAGCATGAACTAGGTGGCGAAATTGATTCACTGCCGACCATGCTGCACTTAGCTGGCGTAAACACTAAGCAGTACATTCAATTCGGCACTGATTTATTATCACGCCAGCACAAACAGTTTGTCGTCTTCAGAAACGGGACGATTCTGACCCCCAAGTATGTCATTACAAATACCAAAAATGTAGAGCCAACTGTTTATGATGCCAAAACTGGTCAAAAATTGGTCAAGTTAACCAAGGCACAGCAAAAAGAAATTAAAAAACTAATTGCATTTGGACTTAAGGATCTCAAGATGTCAGACCTGCTCAACAACCGCAACTTGCTCCGTTTCTACACGCCAGCGGGTTTCATTCCGGTCACGCCAACGCAGTTTGATTACAAAACCAATTACCAGCAATTGCTGCACGAACGCAAGCTTTTCGGCGATCGCAACACTTCGCTTTATGGCCGCAATAATAACTCATCCTTAACGGATCAGTACCAAACGGATGCTCCAGAATTAAAAGACAGGCAAAACGAAGTCACTACGGGCCCACAACAAGTGCAAAGCGGTGAAACTGCCAAGTCCAAATAAAAAAGCGCTGCTATAAGCAGTGCTTTTTTATTTGGATTCAACAAATTGTTCAAAGCCTTGATCGTACAAAGTAATCGTAAATTCCGAACCCTTGTGCAGCTCGGATTTGACTGAGATCTTGCCGCCATGCTGCCGCACTAAGGACAAGACAATCGCCAGGCCGAGACCAGATTCACCAGTATTGGACCGCGCCCGGGAAGGATCGGCCTTGTAAAAACGTTCAAAAATATACTTTTGCTGTTCTTGAGTCATCCCTAAGCCAGTATCACGTACACTAAACTTGGCCGCGTGCTCAAGTCGGCGCCCGCTAATGGTGATTTGCCCATGTTGGGTAAACTGTAGGGCATTTTGCACAAGATTGACCATCATCTGCGTAAAGCGGTCATGGTCGGCATAAACCTGTACCGTACCCGGCAAATCCAAGATAAGGTGGTCATTGGCTTCCTGAGCTTTCTGCTTCATTTGTGTCAGCAGATCAGTCAAAACCTGCCGGGCATCAAACTTAGTCTTGACCAGCATAATTTGATTGTTGCGAATTTTTTCATAGTCAAGGTTTTCGTTCACGAGCCTAATCAAGCGCTTGGTTTCGCGTTGCATCAGCGCAATCGATTTGGGCTTGGATTCTTCAGAAATTACGTTGTACTGCAGCCCCTCCAGGATCCCATTAATTGTAGTTAGTGGGGTGCGCATCTCGTGAGCGGCATCTGCCATAAACTGATCACGGCGGCGCTCCTGAGCCGTAATTTCTTCATTGGATTTCTTCAAGGCCTCGACCATTTCATTAAAATTGCCGGCTAGCTCATCAATCTCATCGTGACCATCGTTAGGCAAATGAACTTCAAAATTACCGGCGGCCACCCTTTTAGTCGCCTGTGACAGCCTTCTAATCTTGCGACTGCTGTAAACAGATAACAGGATGCTAAAGCAAAAGGCCACAATTGAGCTGACAATCAGGGTCACTAACAAATCGTGCTTGTCCTGCCGCAAGATGGCCTCAATGCTGGTGACCCGCGAGCCAATGACGATGACGCCGACAAACTTTCCCTGCCTAAACCAAGGTCTTAAAACGCTGGTGTAAGGTTGAGAGTTTGACAGCCGAGCTGTCCTTTTTTCATGGTCATTGCGGACCTTGATGGTCTGCCCTCGCTTAAGTTTATTGATGATTTTATTAGGTAAGTGCCAGTCTGGGCGCACGGTGGGATAAACTTGCTGGTTGTTCGCGTCAAAAATGCGCATGGTGACGTCATCGCCCTGCATCACGACCTGCAGACGATCTAAGAAAGCAGCATCTAATTCTAAATCATTATTATTGTTGGTCTTAGCAAGCTGCTCTAGTGAGTCGGCATAGCTTACCAAACGGCTGTAATTCTGTTAGTAAGCTTCTCTCGTCGAATAATTGA
>JAXGWL010000148.1:0-2399 GCA_040773345.1 Lactobacillus sp.
AATAAATAATGTAACTCAAAATGGCCACGTGAGCAACGCGGGCCATGACTCTTAGATTATAAATATAATCTCCCATGACCGTCAAAAAAGCGGTTATAATAAGGTCCTTAGAAAAGGAGATAAAAGCATGATTCTTACACTGCTCGTACTGCTTTATATTGGTTGGGAAACCTATAAAGGCTACCAGACCGGCTTTACAAGGCGGATTGTCAATTTGGTCTTTGCAGCCATCGTCTTAATGGTCGCAATTTTCGGCCAAAATATCTTAGGCAACGTCCTCTACCAGCATTTTGCCGGACAAGCTTCCACCTCATCGCAAGCCATGGGCCTGATGATTTACCGCTTTATTGCCTTCTTCATCATTATGTTTATCGGCCGCTTGCTGGTTAAATTTTTGAAAAAAGGACTCCCTGCGGAAAGCAAAAAAGAGGACTTTGGCACGGTGTTAAACCGCGTGTTAGGCGCTTTGATCAACCTACTAGCCGCTTACTTCGTGGTCTACGTGATTTTGTCGATGCTCAACGCCATGCAGCTCAACTGGTTCATCCAGCAGACGGCCGAATCGCCACTGCTCCACGCGATTGTCTACAATACGCCGGGGCTCTCCAACGACGTCTTCAACAACATTTTTGGCATCAGCAGAACCTTATCCTAAATAAAAAGGCAGTCTTTAATGGCTGCTTTTTATGCTTTAAAAGTTGAATAGACACTATCGTCATTGTAAACAAAGACAGCGCCGTACCGGCCTGCCTTTTTATTTTGCCAACCGGCCAAGGGTTTGCCGGCAAAAAACAGGCGTTTGCATTCGATTTCAGCCTGCACCGAATCACGAGTGAATAGGGTCACGCCAGCGACATTGGTTTTGACCGGATAACCCGTCCGGGGATCAATAATATGGTGGTAGCTTTTGCCGTTGACTTTTAATACACGTTCATAAGTACCGCTAGTGACAGCAGAACATTCTGGCACGGTGACCGTCGTAATATTTTCACCACGCTTAAGCTTGGGATCTTGCACGCCGACGACCCAGGTGCCAAAAGGATTACGCGGGGAAGCACCGACTAGCAAAACATTGCCGCCCAAGTTGACGATCCCGCTTTTAATGCCGTAAGCGTGCCAAAAATCACGGATCCGGTCCGCGATATAGCCTTTAGCTATCCCACCCAAATCGAGCTCCATGCCTTTTTTCTTTAAAAAGACCGTCTGGTTCAGGTCATCTAGCTCAACTTGCTGGGGGTCAGTGATCCTTAATCTTTCCTGAATTTGCGCGTCAGTTGGCACGTGGGCATTTTTGAAGCCAATGCTCCACAGTTTGACCAACGGTCCAATCAGGGCGTTGAAGCCAAAGTTTTCCCGACTTTTTTCAACAGCCAGCTTAACCAAGTCATAGGTCGTGGGCGAAACCTGCACAGGGTGCAGGCCAGCCGCATGGTTAATGTCCATCGTTTCAGAATTTTCACGATCAACGGTAAAGATATCGTGATAGTGGTCGATCAAATCCTCAGTCTGTTCAATCAACCAGTTGTCGTTGGTGCCAAAAATCTGCAAGTCACAGTCAGTTCCCAAAGCGTGGTGGCTGCCCGCCACATAGTGCAGCTTTAAATTGTTAATCATTGCTCTCTCCTAAGTAGTTTGTGCGTAAGTCATCTAAAAAGGCCTGGTCCAGTCCCAATCCTTTTTTAAAAAAAGCAGTCATCGTGCCATACTCACGGCGGATCGTCAACAGCGCCGTATCGAGGTATTCATTGGCCACGCTAGCTAAAGACCGCATCGACGCTGTCATTTCAACACTTTCACCCTTAGCCTGCCCGGCATGTTCAACGCCTTTGCGATAATCGGCCAGGAGGAAGTTTGAATAAAGGTAGTCTTCGCGGATGGTATCCCAATCAACGCCCAAGGCCCAGAGCAGCAGCACGGCACAAATGCCAGTGCGATCTTTGCCCTCTGAACAGTGGAAAAGCAAAGTGCCTTCTGTATTTTGGGCAGCTGCTTTTAAAAACTGGGCTAACCCATGCCGCGAGTATTCATTAGTGATGAATTCACGGTAGAGGTAGCACATGTGCTTAAAACCGGCATATTGATCACTAGCAAACCGCTTTTTAGTTTCTGCCAAGTCTTTCGACACATGGCCCACTTCTTGAGAAGAGATGGAAATACTTTTGGTAGCAACGCCTGGCCAGAGCAGGTCAGGCTCACGCTTAATTTCCCCGCTAGTCCTTAGATCAATGACTGTTGTTAGCCCATAAGATCGTAAATATGCTGCGTCTTTTGCGGTTAGCCGATTCAGTTTACCGCTGCGCACCAGGCGGCCTGGCTTAAGCAGGCGGCCCTGCCAGCCGACATAGCCGCCGAGCTCGCGCGCATTGCGCACGCTGGTGACTGCTAAAAGCTTTGGTTGA
>JAXGWL010000149.1:0-2393 GCA_040773345.1 Lactobacillus sp.
AGTGGTCATTGATGCCCTAGCCCCTAGCTTTCCACTCTTGCTGTTAGGCCGGGCCATCCAAGGTGTTGGCATTGGCCTAGTCTGTCTTATTTGGCGTTCGCTAACAATCGCTAATCCCGTCTTAAAGCTGTCACTGCTAGGCAACCACGCCTTTGCGGGCCACGTGCTAGGCTTTTTCCTGACCCAGATCATGTCACCGGCTTTGCCTTCCTGCTGCCTAACTACGTCCAACTAGTCAATGGCAACACTGCCATGACCGCTGGCCTCTTGGTCCTGCCAGCCGGCTTTGCTGGCGCCATCTTCGCCCCGCTAGGCGGCCGTATTCTGGACCGTTTTGGGGCCCGGCGCCCAAGCTTAGTTGGCATGAGCCTGTGTTTGTTTGCGCTCATCATCTTTAGCGTAATGAGCTTGCACATGCACACAACTGGCCGTGGTCTACATCCTTTACATGGCCGGCATGGGCATCTGCATGGGCAATGTCATGACGAGCGGCCTGCGCACTTTGCCACGCAAAGACGCTAGTCAAGGCAATGCCATCTTGAATACCCTGCAGCAATTTGCCGGCGCGATGGGAACGTCCATCGCTGCCATGATTGTAGCTGGCAGCCAGCTGGGCATCAAAAATGCAGCCAGAACGGCCGTCGGCACCCAGCACGCTTTCTTCGTTTTGACCGCCTTGTGCCTCATCACCTGGCTGTCATACTGGCGCTATGTGCGCGACTAGAATCCTTTTGGTAAAATGCCAGCAAACGCTTTTATTTTTGGTAAACTGATTCTAGACACCAAGCTATCGTAGTAAATGAAGAAAAGAGATTATCGTGACAGATACGCAAAGCCTATACAACTCTCTGATGCAAGACTACCGCTGCTTTTACGAGGGTATGAAGGAACCGATTTTTTACCAAAGCCTCTATCCTAACCATTACGACGACGCTTTTGTCAGCGACTACGTCGCTCAGTATGGTGCAAAAGAAGCCGCTCGTTTGGCTGAACGTGCTCACTATTTTTGGGGCTTAAAATATAAGTATGCCTTAAACGGCGAACGGGTTGCCCAATCCTATGAGCAAGAAAGCAATTACACTTACTTAGAAAAGTATCAGGTCAGCTACCTGGAGACCCTCGATAAGCTGCTGGCACGCTTTGTCAACTGGGCTGTCATCACTATCCCAGCTTCGAACGCTTCTCTGATCAACGGCGTCACCTACCTGACCCGTGAATACTTGAATAAGCACGGCCGGCAGCTGCTTGATTTCACCGATCGGTTGATCCGCATCAAGTCCAAAAAGGTTGCTTCGGACATCGGCACCTGGGACAAAGAATCTAACATTAAGACCTTGGCCGTCAAGGATCCTGCCGACTTCAAACGGGCCGCCGGCATTATCGTCATCGACGACCTGACCACCAGTGGCAATACTTTCGCCGCCGTCGACCAAGTGCTGCATGAATATGGCATCAACAACAAAGTCATCAACTTTGCTTTTGGACGGTCCATGCGTCCCATCGGCCAAGCCAGCTATGACGAATGGCTGGACGGTAATGCTGACTGGACCAGTCGTTCTTTTAAAAAAACTGGCCCAATTACCGGCTTAATTTACGATGTGGATCAGACCTTGCTGGATTCAACCAACCGGAACGATGAATTTGAGCACCACCGCGACGTCGTCTTCGAATCGCCCTTGAACTTCACCAAAGACAACGACGAAGAAGAAAATTACATCCACTTCTTAAACCGTTTTGCCAGCGGCAACAGCCAAGTAAAGGACAGCTTGCTCGACGGTGCCGCCAATGTCTACTACCCTTACCCTGGCATCGAGCACCTGCAGCGCCAAGGAATCCCCTTTGCCCTAGTTTCCTCGAGCATGGAAAAACGCTGCCAGCTGCTGATGAAAACGGAGGCCGCCCAAAAGGCTGTCTACCCACTAATTTGGGATACGCACTTTTCAGAGCGGCAAACCGCCTTGGGACACGAAATCTACCACCAGTACATGGGCCGCGACTACGATGAAAGCACGGGCCATTCAGTCTATCCGAGTTTGGTGCGTTTCGACAACATCTGGGGTTTAGCCAAAAAGCCGGCTGAGATCAAGGAAGTACTGGCTGTCCAATGGCTCAAGAGTCAGCAAAAAGATCCCGACGCCCCAAGCCGCATCATTGGTTTAGGCAACACAGTGGAAGACATGATTGCTTACCACAAGGCGGGTGTTGAGGCAGTACTGGCCCTGTGGGGGATGCCGCAAAGCATTCGCGCTTACGCTAAAAAGAACTGGGCGGCCGATTATGCCTTTGCAAGCTTTACGGACTTTGCCAAATGGGTTTTGGCTCAACGGTAAAAGCACAATAAGAGTATCAATTTAAGCACACAAAAAGAATACGCAAAGCGCCTGCATTTTTAT
>JAXGWL010000150.1:0-2370 GCA_040773345.1 Lactobacillus sp.
ATGATGCACCCGCTCATCAAGCAGCTGCCACTGGCGCATGTCTGCCGGTTTTGTGTTCAAGTGCAGTTGTGCACAGACATACTGGTCCATGCCTTGCTTTTGAAAACTAAGCGGCAGGTCGTATAAAGAAGCAGCATTGATGGACTGGATGATCGCGTCGACTGGCACATCGGTAAAAGTCGAGATCTTGTCGCATAACTCTTGCGCAACTGGCTTTTCGGCCCGTAAAACCAGCATGTTGGGTTGGATGCCAATGCTGCGCAAGGCCTGTACCGAGTGCTGGGTTGGTTTGGTCTTCATTTCGCCGGCCGCGTGCAAGTAAGGCACCAAGGTCACGTGAATATAGAAGACGTTTTCTGCACCGACCTCAGCCCGCATCTCGCGAATGGCCTCCAGGAAAGGCGTCGATTCGATGTCGCCGACGGTCCCGCCGATTTCAGTGATCACCACGTCGGAATCCGTGATCATTCCTGCCCGCATCACATTATGCTTAATCATGTTCGTAATGTGGGGAATGACCTGCACCGTCCCACCGTGGTAGTCACCCCGGCGTTCCTTGCGCAGCACTTCTGCGTAGATTTTACCTGTCGTCACATTAGAATACTTATTCAAACGTGCATCAGTAAAACGTTCGTAGTGGCCCAAGTCCAGGTCGGTTTCCGTGCCGTCGTCAGTGACAAAGACCTCACCGTGCTGGTAAGGATTCATCGTCCCTGGGTCAATGTTGATGTAGGGATCAAACTTTTGCAGGGTGATTTTCAGGCCCCGGTTTTTCAACAGCCGTCCCAGGGATGATGCGACAATCCCTTTGCCCAGTGAAGAAACCACGCCGCCAGTTACGAAAATATACTTAGTCATTTTGCCAGCCTTTCTTTTAAAAATAAAAAAGCTCCCAAGTAAAACTTGGGAGCTTAGAAACGCACTTGCTGTGCCCACGCAACATTTTAACAAACATTGCCGGCCAGTCAAGCTTTAATTATTTGTCATCATCATCCGAGTCATCATCGTCATTCAATTCGGATAACTGACCCTCAATGCCGTCTGGCAGTGAGTCGTCGTCATCGGTGTTATCTTCGTCAAAGTCGTCAGCAGCATCAGATTCATCGTCATCGTCAGAATCAACGTTCAGGTCTTCATCTTCTGGGTCGTCAGAATCATAGTCAATGATGTCATCGTCATTGTTTGACTCTTCCGCCAAGAAAGCATTGACCTTCTTGTGCGCCTTGCGTGGCGTTTCTTCTTCGTCTTCTGGGTGGTTGACCTCTTCGTCAACAGATTCGTATGGGAACCAGGACCGCAGAGCCCACACATTTTCACCCATAGAAATGAATTCGCCGTCGGTGTTCAAATCGGTATAGAATTGCGGCAAGCGGTCACGGATTTCTTGGTCGCTTTTACCAAGGAACTTTTGCACTTCGTTGACCAAATCTGCAAAGGCCATCCGTTTGCCCCTGTCCTGCAAAATAGCCCGGGCAACTTCAATCATTGACAACTCAGCGCGATCTTCGCCTTTGAAATCATCTAACCCCACAGTGATACGTCCTTTCAAAAATTAGTCTTTGTTAATCATACTAGGCTGGGTATTAAAAAGCAATTTCAGCTCATAGCGACCCACTAATACTGCACCGTTCAGCAGGCTATAGCTGGCCGTCAGCCGGTTTTCTGCAAAAACCAAGCGCTCGGTTTGGCTAACGAGGTCCATCTTATGGCCACTCGCCGTATAAGAACAAGGCAAACTCTGGCCCGCCTGCAGCCGCAGGAGGGAATAGTCACGGGGCTGCTGTCCCCGCAAGATCGTGAGCTGGTCGGCCTTCAGCAGCATCTTGACAGGAATCAAGCCGTCTTCATCATAGCGGATCCGCGTGATCAGGCCGCTTTGTTCCACACGACCAGTGGCTTGTTTGTGATAACTCGTCGTTTCACCAGCCTGTTCAATCTTACTGTAAAAATCAACTAAAACCCGCGCCAAACCATTCACCTGCCTACTTTGTCGCCTGTTAAATTTGCTATAATGGTCATAATTCATTTTAGTATGAAACAAAGGAAAAAACAAAATTTTAAATTATGGAGCATTTTACTAGTCCGCAATGAACACACGACAAGGTCTTGCGCGACCCTGTCCACAGTTATATTCACATTCGCGAACAAGTCATCTTCGACCTGCTCAACGCCAAAGAATTTCAGCGGCTGCGTCGGATTAAACAGCTGGGGCCAGCCAGCTTTGTCTTCCCCGGTGCCACCCATACCCGCTTTGAGCACAACCTCGGCGTCTATGAGTTAGTGCGCCGGATCTGCAACCTGTTTAAACGCAAGTATCCAACCCAGACGCCCGGTGACGGCTTGTGGGATCCAGGCAACCAGTTGCTGGCA
>JAXGWL010000151.1:0-2326 GCA_040773345.1 Lactobacillus sp.
CATTTGCACCACCAAGTTAAAATTGCGCTGGTGGGCAAATACATTGAACTGCAAGATGCCTACATTTCCGTCGCAGAAGCTTTAAAACACGCAGGCTTTGCCTACGACGCAGATGTTAAAATTAAACGCATTCAGTCAGACAACGTGACTGCGGACAATGTGGCAGAGCTGTTGGCTGGCTGCGATGGGTTGCTGGTGCCGGGCGGCTTTGGCACGCGTGGGTTAGAAGGCATGATCGTGGCGATCAAATATGCACGGGAGCACAACCTGCCGTTTTTAGGCATTTGCTTAGGGATGCAGCTGGCTTGTGTTGAATTTGCCCGGGATGTTCTGCACTTGCCGAAAGCAAACACAACTGAGGCCGACCCAGACACGCCGGACAATGTAATTGACCTCATGGCTGACCAGGTCGACCAAGAAAATATCGGCGGCACCTTGCGTTTAGGCCTCTACCCAGCCCATTTGAAACCGGGTACTAAGACTGCGGCGGCCTATGACAATCAATCTGTCATCCAAGAACGGCACCGGCACCGCTACGAGTTCAACAATCAATACCGGGCCAGCTTTAAAGAACACGGTCTGGTCTTTGCCGGTGTTTCGCCAGACAACCGCTTGGTCGAAATTATTGAAAATCCAGCCAATGACTTCTTCATTGCTTGCCAGTACCACCCAGAATTTTTAAGTCGGCCACTGCACCCAGAAGGCCTATTTAAAGCCTTTATTGGCGCTGCCAGTCACTTGCCGGTAAAGCCACTTGCTAAATAAAGAATTAAGTTAGGGCCGCGTCAGCGGCTCTTGTTTTTTACGAATCTTTCTTATAACATAACTGGTGATACTTTTGACCATACAAGTGAGGCACAGACCATTCCCCAATGAAACAATTTATTATTCATGGTGGAAAACCCTTAAAAGGGGATGTCTGGATTGGCGGTGCAAAGAATTCAACCGTTTCCCTGATCCCGGCATCAATACTCTCAAGGACGGCGGTCACCCTGGAAGGGGTCCCGCGTATTTCTGATGTCGACAACTTGATGGATTTGGTCAAATTAATGAACGTTTCCTGCGAGTTCAAGAATACGACGTTGAAGCTAGATCCTTCACACGTGCGCATGCATGAGCTGCCCGCAGATAAGATTAAAAGCATGCGCGCCTCCTATTACTTCATGGGTGCGCTGCTTGGCCGCTTTGGCAAGGCTGTCGTTGGCTTTCCAGGCGGTGATGATATCGGGCCGCGGCCAATTGATCAGCATATTAAGGGCTTTGAGGCCCTCGGGGCCAAGGTCGACAATGAAAACGACCAAATCATCATTACGGCCCCGCCGACTGGCCTGCATGGCGCTCGTATTGGGCTTGCCATGCCGTCGGTTGGTGCCACGATCAATATCATTATGGCTTCGGTCACGGCCCAGGGCCAAACGGTGATCATGAATGCAGCCAAAGAGCCGGAAAGCATCGACCTGGCGACGTTTTTAAACAATATGGGCGCCCATATCCGGGGCGCTGGTACCGAAACTATTAGAATTACAGGCACACCCCGCCTGGCCGCAAAGCACCCGCACACAATTATTCCTGATCGCATTGAGGCTGGTACTTACGTGTCCTTGGCCGCTTGCATCGGCAATGGGGTGCGCATCCACAATATCATTACTGAACACCTCGACTCTTTTTTGGCTAAGGTCGAGGAGATGGGCGTTGTCATCGATTCCGACGAAGACTCGCTCTTTGTCTATCCTGCCGGTGATTTAAAAATGGTTCAGATTCGCACTGAGCCTTACCCTGGCTTTGCGACTGACCTGCAGCAACCGCTCACGCCGCTGCTTTTAACGGCGAAAAGCGGCGAGGGCGTGATTATCGACAACATTTACCCTAAACGCATCCGGCACGTGGCTGGTTTGCAGAAGATGGGGGCCAATATTTCAGCGGAAGATAACATTATCTTGGTGCACCCATCGCCGCACTTGCACGGAGCACGCGTCAGTGCTGATGAGATTCGTGCCGGCGCCTGCCTGATGATTGCCGGTCTCATGGCAAGTGGTACGACCACGGTTGACAATGCTGATAATATCTTGCGCGGCTACGATCGTGTTGAAAAAAAGTTGCATAAACTAGGTGCAGATATTAAAATTGTCGATGTTCCTGAAAAATAGAAGTGAATGGGCCCGCCCAAGCAGGCGGGCCTTTTTTTGTGGAGAAAAAATGAAACTGCTCAAAACCTACTTATGGCAAGACTATAAGAAAGAAAGCATTTTGGCACCACTTTTCAAGCTGCTCGAGGCTTTTTTTGACCTGCTGGTGCCACTGGTGGTAGCGCAGATTATCGATGTGG
>JAXGWL010000152.1:0-2304 GCA_040773345.1 Lactobacillus sp.
GTCCATTAAGCATCCTCCTGGTTTTTGATGATGGTGCGCAGTTCTTGTTCACTGAAGTGATACTTGTTGCCACAGAACTTGCAGGTCAAC
The DNA here is from genome assembly GCA_040773345.1 of Lactobacillus sp. Lineage (GTDB taxonomy): Bacteria > Bacillota > Bacilli > Lactobacillales > Lactobacillaceae > Lactobacillus. The sequence continues at coordinate 91 of JAXGWL010000152.1, forward strand.
TCACAGCCGTGGTCTTCGTCGGCCATCGCCTTGAGCTCGCTTGGCTTCAAGGTCGCCAAGATCTTAGCGTACTTTTCCTTGGAGCAGTCGCACAGGTACATGACCGGGTCTTTTTCTAACAGTTTGCAGTCAGTGCCTAAAATCTTTTGGGCCAATTCCTCTGGCGTAGTTTTCTTTAAAAAGAGCTGCGATAAGGCCGGCAGCTTTTGAATTCGCTCAGTTACCTCGGTGATCAAGTCATCGCTGGCTCCCGGCATGGCCTCTAACATGAACCCACCGGCGGCGCCCACCGTTTCGTTAGGGTTGCCGAAAATGCTGAGCCCTGTCGCTGACGGGATCTGCTCGGACTTAGCCAAGTAATAAGTAAAGTCTTGGGCAATTTCCCCAGAAATTAAGGGTACTTGCCCCGTGTAAGGTTCTTTTAAGCCTAAGTCCTTGGTGATTTCCAAAAAGCCCTTTTTGCCGACAGCACCAGCTACGTCGATATGCCCTGGCTTTTTAGCAGGCAGCTGGACGTGCGGATTTTTAATGTAGCCTTTGACCGTGAAGTCAGCCTTAGCAGTCGCAATGATGCCGCCCGTCGGGCCGTTGCCTAAGACCCGCGCGGTCAGTTCTTCTTTATCGGTCAGTTCAGCAGCCGCCAGCAGCAAGGTGCCGATTAAGGTCCGACCTAAGGCCGCTGTGCTGGCCTGCCAGGTGTCATGGCGCAGCTGGGCCTGGTTGACCAGGTTGGTGGCGCTCACAGTCAGCAGGCGCAACTTGTGCGTTTTGTCGATTGCTTTTACTAAATAATCGCTCATTTTTGCTCCTAACAAAAACGGAGCTGCGATAGCTCCGTTTCTTAACTTGCGCAATATTAGTCTTTGTGCTCGTTAGGCAAATCAGTGTTGCCTGACCAGCCGCGCGGACCGTCGCCTTTGTCGTCTGACTTGTCTTCCTTTGCAGAAGAATTGTCACTTGCGACTGGCTTTTTCGCGGTCTTTTTGTCGCGGTTTTCCATAGCAGCTTTAGCTTGTTCATAAGTTAAAGCGCCGTGTTCGCTTGGAAATTCATTTTGGTCGTCGTCAGGCATCTTGCCCTCTTTATACAAGGACATGATCTGCTTTTCGTTCAAGGTCTCGTACTCGAGCAGGGCCTCCGTGATCAGCTTGTGCTTAGCACGGTTTTCTTTGACCACCTTGATGGCCGTCTTGTGACCTTCGTCCAAGATCTCCTTGACGGCTTGGTCGATGCGAGCAGCGGTTTCGTCACTGTATGGCTTAGTACCGTACTGATCAACATTGCCGCCTTCTTTTTCAAGCTCGACCATGCCAACTTGGTCACTCATGCCATACATCGTGACCATGGAGCGCGCAAGCTGGGTTGCCTGTTCAAAGTCGTTGGAAGCACCGGTTGATTGGTCGCCTACGACGACTTCTTCACCGGCACGACCACCCATTAAACCAGCCACTTGTTCCATCAGCTGCTTTTTGGTCAGGATGTATTCGTCATCCTTAGGCAACATCAAGTTGTAGCCACCAGCCCGACCGCGCGGCACAATGGTGACCTTGCGGACAGTCCGCGAATCGCTCAAGACCAAACCGACAATGGCGTGACCGGCCTCGTGGTAAGCCACGCGCTGCCGCTCTCTTGGCGAGACGATTCGGTCTTTTTTGGCTGGACCAGCGATAACCCGGTCTTCGGCCTCATCGATGTCAGCGGCATCAATTTCAGTTTCATGCCGCCGGGCAGCAACTAGGGCCGCTTCGTTCAAGACGTTTTCCAGGTCGGCACCAACAAAGCCAGGAGTCTGGCGGGCAACTTCTTTCAAGTCGACGTCAGCCGCCAACGGTTTGTTCTTGGCGTGGACACGCAAAATAGCTTCCCGGCCTTTGACATCTGGCGCACCGACCAAGACCTTCCGGTCAAAACGACCTGGCCGCAGCAAGGCTGGGTCTAAGACGTCCGAACGGTTGGTAGCCGCGATGACGATGACGCCTTCGTTACCAGTGAAACCATCCATTTCAACCAGCAATTGATTCAAGGTCTGTTCACGCTCGTCATTGCCGCCGCCCATGCCATTGCCACGCTGGCGGCCGATGGCATCGATTTCGTCAATGAAGATGATGCTTGGTGCGTTCTTTTTGGCCGTTTCAAACAGGTCACGTACCCGGGAAGCACCGATCCCGACGAACATTTCGACGAAGTCTGAACCAGACATAGAGTAGAAAGGCA
>JAXGWL010000153.1:0-2287 GCA_040773345.1 Lactobacillus sp.
ATGGAAGCGGCCATTATTGGTATGATCCCCGAAGGCCTTTACCTGCTGACGACGATTGCGTTAGCCCTAGCTGCCATGCGCCTGGCTAGAAACGAGGTCATGCTCCACGACATGAAATCGGTCGAAACGCTGGCCCGGGTCAACGTCCTCTGTGTTGACAAGACGGGCACAATTACTGAACACCAGATGAGCGTGCAAAAAGTGGTCAGTTTAAGTGTAGGAGCAGAAGATCAGTTAAAAACCTATATTCGCAATATGCCGGCCGATAATGAAACCGGGAAGGCCTTGGCCGCATATGCGGAGCAGGGTCGTTTTGAAAAAGCAGACCACATTATTCCTTTTACCTCTGTCAATAAATATGCTGGTTGTGTCATTGGCCAAGAGACGTATTTGCTTGGCGCACCGAAATTTGTCTTGAAAAATATGACGCCAGCGGTTCAACAACGGGTAGACACTTTTGCCCAAAAGGGGATGCGGGTCGTCGCCTTTGTTAAAACCGACCAAGTGTTAGCTGATGAAAAGACGCCCCTGACGGGGACCGTGCAACCATTAGCCTTGATTTGTTTGGCGAACCCAATTAGGGAGCAGGCCCCGGCGACCTTTAAATATTTTGCTGACCAAGGCGTAGCTGTCAAAGTGATTTCCGGCGACAACCCCGAGACGGTGGCGCGCGTGGCCCAGCAAGCTAAGATCCCCAACAGTGAAAACTACGTTGACGCTTCGACCTTGCAAGATAGCGACCTATCCGAAGCCGTTAAAAAATATACGGTCTTTGGTCGCGTGAAACCGAACCAGAAAAAGGCTTTGGTACAAGCCTTGCAGGCTAACGGGAAAACCGTTGCGATGACAGGCGATGGGGTCAACGACATCTTGGCCATGAAAAGCGCCGACTGTTCAATCGCAGTGGCCAGTGGCAACGCGGCAGCTGTGCAGGCGGCCCAGGTTGTGCTTTTAGATTCTAACTTTGCCCGGATGCCGCGTGTTGTCAACGAAGGACGGCAAGTCGTCAACAACATTCAACGTTCGGCGAGCTTATTTTTAGTAAAAAATATTTTCTCGTTGCTCATGGCCTTGTTTAGTCTGCTGATGACGATTTCTTACCCCTTGCAACCGTCGCAGATCACCTTGATTTCAGCTTTGACGGTGGGCATGCCATCATTTTTGCTGGCTCTGGAACAAAATCACAAAATCATCCGTGGCCGCTTTATTCCCAACGTCATGGCCCGGGCTTTGCCTGGTGGTATCAGTGATATGCTGGCCGTCAGCATCCTGGTCTTAGCTAGTCAGTTCGTGCATCTGAGCAAGGACGACATTGGCACCGGCGCAACCTTGCTTTTGGTTTTGGTCGGCTTGCTGGTCTTGTACCACATTTCGGCGCCTTTAAATAAGTTTAGGACCGGTGTGTTAAGCCTGACGGTTGTGGCTTTGCTTTTGGCCATTAGCTTTTTACCGCACTTTTTCCAATTGCAGATGATCAGCCGTTTAGCGATCTTCTTGCTAGTCGTGCTTTACTTTGCGTCCGTGACGGTTTTCCGCTGGCTCAGTCGCTTGTGCGACGGTGTTGCTGAGGTGATCAATATTTGCGATGAAAAAAAGCACCGCACCACTTGGGGCGATATCAAAAAAGGCTGGCGGGCAGGTCGCTAAGCCAGGCTCGTTTGCAGACAAAAATGGCTTGCTGTCCCATTGTTAGTGTTAAAATCACCCTGTCGAAAGGAGGAGGCAGATGGCCAACGAGCTGGTTGAGAAGAAATTAAAATTGCTGCCGGCCAAGCCGGGCTGTTATTTGATGAAAGACATCAACGGCAAGGTAATCTACGTAGGCAAGTCGAAGAACTTAAAAAATCGGGTCCGGTCCTACTTTAAAAGCAGGCAAGTAGGGCGGCGGGCTGAGCTGGTCGAAAATATCGCCGACTTTGACATTATCACCGTGTCCTCTGATAAAGAGTCCTTTTTGCTGGAAATTACGCTGATTAAAAAATACCAACCTTACTACAACGTCCAGTTGAAGCAGGGGACCGGCTATCCCTATATTGAAATAACTAACGAGCGTGACCCGGAAACGCGCCTGACCTCGACCGTGCGTAAAGACCATGGTTGGTATTTTGGCCCTTACCCTAACGTTTACGCGGCCCAGGCCACTTTAAAGTTTATTCAAAAAGTCTACCCGCTGCGCCGCTGTCATGGCAAACAGGGACGGCCGTGCCTCTACTACCACATGGGCCAGTGCTTAGGAGCTTGTTTTAAGACGGTGCCCAAGAGTGTCTACGTGGCCCAAGTGAAGAAA
>JAXGWL010000154.1:0-2281 GCA_040773345.1 Lactobacillus sp.
GCTCATCACTTTGACGACACCAGGTGCCATGGGAGTAGTTGCCGCGTTGTCTAAGTAAATTTCGCTCATTGCTGCTTCATCTTTTCAGTTTGTAAAAATTCCACGATTAATTGGGCTGCCTTCGCCCCGACCTCTTCCACAAACTGGTCAAAATTCATGTTGGCGTCAGCATCCCCATTATCGGAAACTGCCCGCAAACCAATCAAGGGCTTTTCAAAATGATAGGCGACTTGCGCAAGGGCAGCGCCTTCCATTTCAGCAGCTAAAGCCGTTGGAAAGTCATTTTCAATGGCTTCTTTTTGCACCGGGCTCGCCAAGAAGCTATCGCCAGTCACAATCAGGCCTTGCTTAAAGGCAACGCCTTTTTCTTGCAAAAAGTAGGCAAAGGCGGCCGCGTATTCATTGTTTGTTGGGAAGCTAGCTGGTTCATGCGGAATTTGACCTACCTTGTAGTTGCCAGCAGCCTGGCAGTGGACGTCATAATAAGAAAAACCACTGGCCAAGATCAAATCTTTTAATCTGACATCTGGGGCCAAAGAACCAGCCGAACCCGTCATGATGATCAAGTCAATATCTTCACAGGCCAGCAAGCTAGCTAAATTCATCCCAGCCTGTACTTTGCCAACGCCAGAGAGGCCGAGATAAATTTCATTGTGACCCAGGTGAAAAATGCGGTAGCTGGTCACGCCGTATTTTTTAATTCGTTCGGCCGGAAAACGCTGTAAGTAAAACTGAGCCTCAACTTCCATCGGGACAATTAAAGCAATTTTCATGACAGAGCCTCCTAGAGTTTAAACAAAATGAGCAAAACGAGTGCCAACAGACAAGCTGTGATGACGAGCGCACAATTCAGCCGGTGACGCAGCCGCGCCGTCTTTTCTTCAACACTCGCCTCATGTTCTTGGCCGGCATATTCACGCCGCGTTTTTGGCCGCGGTTCTTCAGTCGACATGGTCTTTGCCTGCCTCACCTGTCAGTAGCATGTTTTCCCACAGCGAGATCGCCAAAATCGTCTTGGCGTCGACGATCTTGCCTTGGCTTAACAGCTGTTTTAATTCAGCCAAACTGTACCACTGCTGCGTCAAAAATTCGTCTTGATCCAGTGGCCGCTTGTCAGTCAACTTGGTCAAGGTGTCGCAATAAAACAGGTACATTTTTTCATTGCAAAAGCCAGCCGAAGAATAAAACTCGGACACTTTTTCCCAGTAGTCGGCGCGGTAGCCACCTTCTTCGTTGAGCTCACGTTTCATTGCTTCCAGAGGGCTGGCGTCTTCCGGATCAATTAGACCAGCCGGAATTTCCAAGGTAACTTGTTTGATCGCCTCACGCCATTGCTTGACCAGCAGCATCTTCTTGTCTTTGCTGACGGCAATGACGCCGCTAGCAGCTGGGTGTTCGACAATTTCACGCGTTGCCGTTGCGCCATTGGGCAGCTTGATGGTCCGGACGTCTAAATTTAACAGACGACCTGAAAAAATATGTTTGCTAGAAATTGCGGTTTCTTTGAGATCCATGGTGCTCCCCTTGTTCTTGCAGATAGACGTTGACGCACTGCAGTCCTTTTTTACCTTCTGCCAACTGGTAGGCAACTGCCTGGCCTGGTTCCAAGCGGGTCACACCCGGCGTTTGAATCGCCGTTTTAAAGACAAAATAGTTTGCGTGTGTCAGATCATCTTCGATAAAGCCAAAACTTTGGTCGTGATTGAACTGTTTAACAATGCCAGTCCGCATTACTTGGTCAGCCTTTCTTGTACAGCTTCTGGATAGTTGTCAGATACGATCTTGGCACAGCGTGCACACAACATTGGCAGTTGTGCATCACTGCCAACGTCTTCCTTGATCATCCGGCAGCGTGGGCACACTTCGCCTGCTGCTTTTTCAACTTTTACGCTGGCCGTAGACAGTGTCAAAGCAGCATTTGGTGCAGCAGCACTAATTTCTAGCCCAGAAACGATCATGATTTGACGCAGGTTGGCATTAACTTTCTTGATCACAGCACTTGTTTCTTCGTTTGGATACAAAGTCACTTTAGCTTCAAAGCTCTTACCAATCAGCTTCTTGTCTCTGGCTTCTTCCAAAGCCTTCAACACGTCAGACCGCAATTTCAGCAGCACAGCCCAATCATGTTTTAATTCGTCAGCATTGGCAAAAGTCTGCGCCTGTGGCATGTCGGACAATTGGCAGTACTGTTCTGGTTCGTGCAGGTAGCCCCAAACTTCTTCCATCGTGTGTGGCAGGATCGGTTCCATCAACTTGGTGATGGCAACTAAAGCATCGTAGA
>JAXGWL010000155.1:0-2271 GCA_040773345.1 Lactobacillus sp.
ACCATACTTGACCTTGTGCGTCAGTTGCTGTTGCAATAACTTTCCAAGCAGTACCATGTGCCAAACGTTGACCAGTAAAGTGCGGGGTTTGGTAACTGTTCCAAACGTTGATGCTGTAGCCTGGTACGTAGTTGATCGTAACTACGGAAGGAGCAGCAGCGTGAACAGTGTGAACGCTTGCTGGGTTGTTAACGGTCATGAAACCTGCAAATGCAAATGCAGTACCTGCTAATGCTTTAACTACGATGGATTTAACTTTATTCAAAATATAAAATTCTCCTTTAAGATAAGTTCGCATTGATTGTCATGCAATGCTGTTCGTTTCAAATGACAGTTATTATACTAACGGGTGAATGTTGCAGACATGTTACATAACGAACACGCCAGTATTAAAAAAATTCGATATCACCGTAATTTTTGTAACAAAAAATGGCCAGCTGCCGCGGCAACTGTCCATTCTCTACTTATATTAAAGAAGTTATTTTACGTTCAAAACCCACATTAAGATAAGGAAAATGACAAACAAGGCCCACATCATCGGGGTAATTTCCTTACCGCGCTTAGCGGCCAGCATGCAGATGGGATAAGTGATGAGCCCCAAGGCTAAGCCGTCGGAAATTGAATAAGTCAGCGGCATCCCCAGCAGGATCATGAAAGACGGCACTGCGATCTCTAGCCTGTGCCAGTGAATGCGGGCCGTATTAGCAGCCATCAAAACGCCGACGATAATTAAGGCCGGCGCCGTCACCTGGCTGGTAAAGATGCTGAGCAGTGGACTAAAGATCAACGAGATCAAGAAAAAGATTGCGACAAAGACAGCAGCCAAACCAGTTTTTGCGCCCATGGCAATGCCAGCCGAAGATTCAACGAAGGCGCCAACGGGTGAGGTGCCTAAAATGGCCCCGATGCTCATCGCCGAGGAATCAGCGAGCAGTGCCCGTCCAATCCGAGGCAGCTTGTTGTTCTTCAAATAACCGGCTTCTTGGGCCAGGCCAATCAGCGTCCCGGCCGTGTCAAAGAAAGTAACTAATAAGAAGGTAAAGACGACGATCCACAGCTGCGGACTAGTGAGGTCCTTTAAATGAATGACAGCTTGCCCAAAGGTTGGCGCCAGACTTGGTGCAGCTGAAACAAAGCTGTGCGGCAGTGGAATTTGCCCAATGCAGATCCCAAAGATCGCGGCCAGCACCATGCCGATGAAAATCGCTCCGGGCACGTTTAAAATCAGCAAGATGACCGTCACCAACAAACCGAAGATGGTGATCCAAACTAGTGGATTATGCAGAGAGCCCAGACTAGTGAGCGTTGATTTATTGCCGACAATCAGGCCCCCATTTTGCAGGCCTAAAAAAGCAATAAAGAGCCCAATCCCAGCCGAGATCGCAAACTTGAGGTCGGCCGGAATGGAGTTGATGATCTTCTCACGCAGCTTGCAGACGGTGATCAGGATAAAGATCAGGGAAGCGGCCAAAACGCTGGCCAAGGCTGTCTGCCATTTGACATGCATCCCAATGCAGACGGTGTAGGCGAAAAAGGCGTTGATCCCCAAAGCCGGTGCTTCACCGATGGGATAATTGCCAACCAGGCCCATGAGCAAGGTGCCTAAGGCCGAGGCCAGCGCGGTGGCAGTAAAGACGGCCCCCTTGTCCATCCCACTTGCCCCCAAGACATCGGGATTGACAAAGAGAATATAGGACATGCTGATAAAAGTTGTCAGGCCAGCAATAAATTCAGTCTTGACCGTGGTCCCCATTTGGTCGAGCTGAAAGTACTTTTTTACAAAATTCATAGAATCTCCCTAGCAGTAATGTTAATCTTTTGCCCTTGCAAGAGTGCTTTATTAGGTTAACATGCCAGGAATAGTTTGTAAACACGTTGCTTTAAAATGTTTTGGTCATTTATTGTTCGTGTTTAATCAGGGCAATTAAAAAAGCAGCTGGCAGCTGCTTTTTTTAACGGTTGTTGGTCCACTCGATTTGGCCGCTGGTTTCCAAAAAAAGTGCGTAGAGCGAACCGTAGAGGTTGGCTTCGCTACCAAAACGCGCCCGGACAATCTCTGGGCGCGTAAATTCGTGCTGCAAGCGGTAGATCTTTGTGGTCAGTTCATCATAGGCCGCATTGATCGTCTTGAGGACAATCGGTTGGGCGCTGATACCACCCGCAATGACAATTTTTTCGCCGTCTAAAATGGCTTGAATCGTCAAAATCGTGTAGGCCAGACTCCGGCAAAACTTGACAAATAATGGCCAAGCTTTGGGATCGTGGGCATTG
>JAXGWL010000156.1:0-2248 GCA_040773345.1 Lactobacillus sp.
AAAAACTGATTGAAGCGGCCTACGAAAGCCAGAAGAGCTTCATGCGGTCGAGCAAGTTCCGCAAATTCATGCCTAAGCAAAACCACTCAGAAAAACAAAGCAAGCAAGATGTCCAAGACCACTATGATATCGGCAATGACTTCTACAAGCTGTGGCTGGACAAGACCTTGACCTATTCGTGTGCTTACTTCACACCTGAAAACAAGGCCAATGACCTGGCGGCTGCCCAGCTCGCCAAGGTGCACCACATCCTCCAAAAACTGAATCCCAAGCAAGGACAAACTTTGCTGGACATCGGCTGCGGCTGGGGTACTTTGACGCTGACGGCGGCCAAGGAATACGGCTTGCGCGTCACAGGCGTCACCTTGAGCGAAGAACAGTACAAGCTGGTCAAACAACGCATTCAGGACATGGGCCTGACTAACCAAGCTGAAGTCTTGCTGCAAGACTACCGGGAAATCGGTGACCGGCACTTTGATTATGTGACTAGCGTTGGCATGTTTGAGCACGTGGGAAAAGAAAACTTAGGCCAATATTGCCAAGACGTCGCCAAGTATTTGAAAGACGACGGTGTGGCCTTAATCCACGGCATCACGCGCCAGCAAGGTGGTGCAACCAACGCCTGGCTCAACAAGTACATTTTCCCGGGTGGCTACCTGCCGGGCTTAGCCGAAATGGTCGGCCACTTTGAAGAAGCCAGCTTGCAGATCACCGACCTGGAAAGCTTGCGGCGCCACTACCAGCGTACCTTGGAGATTTGGGACGCCAACTTCAACGCCCACCGGTCTGAAATCCAAAAGCAGATGGGCGAACGCTTTACCCGGATGTGGGACCTGTATTTAAACGCCTGCGCCGCTTCTTTTGAATCTGGCAACATCGACGTCATCCAGTACCTGGTCACCAAGGGTCCGTCGGGCAAGAATTTGCCAATGACCCGGGGCTACATGCTGAATGAAAAATAATAAATGCCTCTTATTTTTAAGCACAAAAAAAGCCAACCTGACGGTTGGCTTTTTTGTTGCTATTTGCTGTGCTGCTGCAAGGTATAAAGCTTGTAGTAGTAGCCGTGCTGGGCCAACAGCTGTTCATGCGTGCCCCGTTCGACGATGCAGCCCTTGTCTAGCACAATGATCTGATCTGCATCGGCGATGGTCGACAGCCGGTGGGCAATGGCTAAGGTCGTCCGCCCTTCGCGTAGCTTGCGCAGGCCCTGCTGGATCATCGTCTCCGTTTCGGTGTCAACGTTAGCCGTCGCTTCGTCCAGCACCAAGATCTTAGGATCTCTGACTAAAGCTCTGGCAAAAGACAGCAGCTGGCGCTGGCCCTGGCTCAATTCGCTGCCGCCTTCATTGACCTGGCTGTGGTAGCCTTGCGGCATCCCCGCGATGAAGCGGTCGGCCTGCACCATCTGGCAGGCCTTTTTAATCGCTTGGTCCGAAATGTTTTGGTCGTACAAACGTACGTTAAAAGCCACATCCCCGTAGAACATGAACGGGTCTTGCAACACCAGGCCCAATTTTTTCCGCAGCTCTTCTTTGGTGTAAGAACGGATATCGACGCCATCGAGCAAGATCTGCCCTTTTTGAAATTCGTAAAAGCGCATCATGACGTTAATGATTGACGACTTGCCCGAGCCCGTGTGACCGACAATCCCCAAGGTTTGCCCTGGTTCAACGGTAAAAGAGACGTCGTGCAAAATCTCATTTTTGCCGTCGTAGGAAAAGCTGACGTGCTTGAACTCAATCTTGCCCTGCTTGACCTGCAGACTCTTGTCGCTGCCTTGTGTTGGTGCGTATTCGTCTTCGTCTAAGATGCGGAAAATACGCCGGCCCGACACGATCCCGTCTTGGAAAATCGTCAGCTGGTCCATCAGGTTCGACAGTGGGTTAAACAGCTGGCTCAGGTACTGGGAAAATGCGTAGAGCACGCCGGCTGGCACAAAGGTCTGCTGCAACGGAAAACCAAACCAAGCTAGCGTGAACATCAGTGCCAAAGAATACAGCATGCTGGTCAGTGGCGACAGCAGCAAGGAATTCAGGCGGATCATGTTAAAGCGTGTCTTCATGAGCCCCTGGTTGTATTTTTCAAATAGCCGGCTCATTCTTTTTTCCTGCTTAAATTGCTGGATCAAGGACACGCCGCTGATGGTCTCGTTCAAACTCGTGTTGATCTGACTCAGCTGCTGACGATAGCACCGGTAGAGCCGTGAACTGCGTTTGTTGTAGTACCAAACCAGCAACCTCATTAA
>JAXGWL010000157.1:0-2224 GCA_040773345.1 Lactobacillus sp.
CTTCTTAGTCATCTTAGTCTTGTCTGCAACTTCAGAAACTAATTCAGCTTTATTTGCCATTCTTCTACACCTCCTGAAATGGGCCTTCAGGCCCAAGACTTAAATCCGGAAGAATGATGACTACCTATCATTGTTTCCTGCAATCAAGTTAGCACAAAAACCGCGCCACGACAAGGCTTTTGTCAGTTTTTCATAATTGCAATATGCAATTCTCACTTGCGCTTCCGCGGAATAATCTTGAGGGGCGTCCCCGTGAAATCAAAGTTGGCCCGCAACTGGTTGATTAAAAAACGCTGGTAGGAAAAGTGCATCAAATCAGGGTCATTGACAAAGACGACAAAGGCCGGTGGCGTCGTGGCCACTTGGGTCATGTAGTAAACGCGCAGGCGTTTACCGTGGATCAGCGGTGTCGGCACGAGCTTGGCTGCGTCCAGCAGCAGGTCGTTTAACTTGCTGGACTGGATGCGCTGGTTTTGGGCCTTGTTGATCTGCTTGATCAGGGGTGGAATTTGGTTGACGCGCTGCCCCGTTTTGGCGGAAATAAAGACAATTGGTGCGTAATCCAGGTACTGAAATTCGGCCCGAATCTCTTGCTCAAATTCGTGCATGGCCGAAGCGGTCTTATGCACCGCATCCCACTTGTTGATGGCAATCAGCATCCCTTTGCCGGCATCATGAGCAAAACCTGCTACGTGCTTGTCCTGTTCACGGATGCCTGTTTCAGCGTCTAAAACCAGCACGACGACCTGGCAGCGATCAATAGCGGCCAGTGCCCGCAGAACCGAATACTTTTCGGTCTTTTCGTAGACTTTGCCTCGCTTGCGAATGCCAGCAGTGTCAATGATCGTGAAGCGGTCACCGTCTTTGTCTGTAAAACTGCTGTCGACAGCGTCACGCGTCGTGCCAGACTCGTTGGCCACGATTACGCGCTTGTCGCCCAGCAAGGCATTGACCAGTGAGGACTTGCCAACGTTGGGCCGGCCGATAACGGCAAAAGAAATACCTTCAGCGCTTGTGCCACTCTTGTCAGGCAGCTTGGCCACGACAGCGTCAAGTAAGTCACCCAGACCGGTACCGTGTGCTCCTGAAATTGGGTAAGGCTGCCCTAAGCCCAGTGAATAAAAGTCATAGATGTCAGACCGCAGCTCGGGATTATCAGCCTTGTTAACCGCCAGCAGCACTGGTTTTTTACTCCGGTAAAGCAAGCGCGCAATAGCTTCATCTAGATTAGTCACCTGCGCGGTCGCTTCCGTGATCATGACAATCACATCAGCCTCAGCGATGGCGATTTCGGCTTGCGCCTTGATTTCATTTTCAATCTTGGTGTCGTCGAGAGTAATGCCCCCGGTATCAATCAGATTAAATTGATGACCCAGCCATTCAGCCCTAGCGTAAAGCCGATCACGAGTCACCCCTGGCGTATCTTCAACGATTGAAAGACGCTCGTTGACAATGCGGTTAAAGATGGTTGATTTGCCGACATTTGGCCGGCCCACGATTGCTACTGTTGCTAAGGTCAACTCATTCAACCTCCTTGCTCCAAAAATAAAAAGGGCTGACGCAAAGTCAGCCCTTTTCTTTAAAAGAATTACTTGCGGTTCTTCAGTTGATCGCCGATGATGTCACCTAAAGCAAAACCGTTGTCGTTATTGTTGCTCATGTACTTTCTAGCAGCACTGTCGTTGCTGTTTCTGCGCCGACGTGAACGACCACCGTTTTCCTTGGCACCCTCTTCACTGGCTTGTTTCATTGACAGAGAAATCCTTCTCTTGCTTGGGTCAATGTTCAAGACACGAACCTTAACGGTTTCGCCAACCTTCAAAACATCACTTGGCTTGTCAACGTGCTTGTAGGAAATTTCTGAAACGTGGACTAAGCCTTGGATGCCGTCAGCAACCTCGACAAAGGCACCGAAGGAAGTCAAAGTCTCAACCTTGCCTTCGATGACATCGCCTTCGCTCAAGTTAGCAGTTGCTTCTTCAAATGGTGATGGCAGAGTTTGCTTAATTGACAGGGAGATCCGATGCTTTTCGTTATCAATGCCGATAACCTTAACTTTAATGTCTTGGCCGGTCTTTAAAACGTCGCTTGGCTTGTCAACGTGCTTGTAGGAAATTTCAGAAATGTGAACCAAGCCGTCAACGCCGCCAACATCAACAAAGGCACCGAAACCAGTCAAACGTGAAACCTTGCCTTCGATAATGTCGCCAACGACTAATTGTGA
>JAXGWL010000158.1:0-2188 GCA_040773345.1 Lactobacillus sp.
CGGCAAGGCCGTTGACACCGTGGAACTGGCTCAAATCCTCTTCCCCACTTATCCTTCTTACAAATTACGCGATTTGACGGCTCATTTAAAGATTAAGCACCTGAACCCGCACCGTGCCGATTCTGACGCCTTGGTCACGGCCAAGCTGCTGCTTAAAATCATTGCTAAAATTGAAACTTTGCCGCAGGTGACCTTGAATACCTTGACTGCTTTGTCCAAGGGCCTTTTGCGTGATACCAACTATATTTTCGAAGCCATCGCCGACAAGGGTCGGCACCAAAAGCGGCCCTTAGCCAAGAGCTTTCAGCAGGTGAGAAATATTGTCTTGAAAAAAAAGCCTAGTCTGAGCAGGGCTAATCCAGGTCGGCGCGCTACTTTTCCGGTCAATGACCAGGATAAGAAAAAGCTGTTTCGTGGGCACTTACGTTATCGCCGCGCTCAAGTAGCACTGATCAACCGCTTGCATCAATTCTGGCAAAATGAACAGGAAAAAGACTTGCTGATCGAAGCACCAAATGGGACGGGCAAGAGTTTTAGCTACTTATTTTCAGCAGCCTATGAGTTATACGGCCCGCAAAAATTGGTGATTGCCACGCCCACGCAGGTTCTGCAGCAACAGCTACTGGAGCATGAAATCCCGCAGCTGCTCCAGGTGACCGGCTTAGACCTCACTGTCCAAGTTGTGAAATCGCCAAGCCACTACTTGGATCTGGACGGCTTTGTCAATAGTCTCTATCAAACTAGTGACAACCAGCAAACTTTGCTTTTGCAGATGGGGATCTTGGTTTGGCTGACCGAAACCGACAGCGGCGACCTAGACGAATTGCAGCTGACGAGTTACCAAGCGCCACTTTTCGACAAGATCCGTCACCCTGGTGATGCGCGCGTGGGCACGGCTTTTTCACAAGTCGACTTTTGGAACCGTGCGCGCGCCCGTGCGGAACAGGCGGACATTTTGGTCACTAACCACGCCTATTTGGCGAATAATTACCTCAGCAGCATCTGGGGTTCGAAGCCTTACTTGATCGTTGATGAAGCGCACCGCTTTATTGACAGTGTAGCCAGTTCCCGCACTGATCAGCTCCGCTTGGAAAGTCTGTGGGGCGCGCTCAGCCACTTGCGCAACGTCTTCTTTTTTGCGCCAAACTGCATTGCCAACCGTTTTGGCGATAGTCTTGGCCTCGACTTTATCTTGCAAAAACTGGATCCTGAAATTGTCGACACGATTCAGCGGATCAACGTCTTGCAAAAACTGCTGTATAGCAGGCGCCAAGAGGCCTTGAGTCGCCAGTCTTTGCCTAATCAAAGCTTAGAGCTCAGTTTTCAGGGCAAGACACTTTTTGCAGATAAAGAGGCCTGCCTAGACAGCATTACTGCCATTCAGCGGGGCTTAAACAACGTTCGCCAGCTTTTGACACAGGCAATGGCCATTCTCTATGATCACCAAAAAGAGGGGCTGCCAAGTGAATTCGAAAGCACAAACGCAGAACTCTCCGATGACATGGACCATTTAGATTATTACGTTGAGCAGCTCTATCAACTGGCGGGCTTGGTCAAAGAGCCTAGTAAATTAGCCCAGACCGGCTTTATTTTGATAATTACCAATGCCGCAGACCAGCTGTCGACTAACATCGGTTGGCTGCTGCTTGATCCGGCTAAGGAAGCCGCTAAAATTTACCAGCATTTTGCCAAGTGTCTTTTTGTCAGTGCGACCTTATCTTCCAATGGCTCATTTGCCTTTATGAAGCAAGAGCTGGCTTTGCCAAAAGACACGCCCAGCTACTCCTCGCCAGCCAGCTTCAAGATGAACAAACGTCTGCAGGTCATGGCAGTGCACGACCAACAGGTGCCGGCGGATCCCAATAGTCAGGAATTCGAACAATTTATTGAAAGCTTTTTGAAAAAAATGCCTTTGGTGAATGATCACATCTTGGTTCTTTTTACCAATTTGGGCACCATTAGAAATGTCTTTGAACAAATTGGCGCTGACCAGCACTTTAAGGATTATGAATTTTTGGCGCAGGGCGTGACGGGTTCCAACCAGCGCTTGGCGAAACGCTTTGCCATCGCTAAAAAGGCCATCTTGCTTGGTGCCAATACTTTCTGGGAAGGTGTTGACTTCAACCACGCCGAGGTTGATTTGGCAATTGTGACTAAGTTGCCTTTTGAATCGCCCGATCAACCTGAG
>JAXGWL010000159.1:0-2166 GCA_040773345.1 Lactobacillus sp.
AGGCCAACAATACCTTTTTAAAAGAAGCCGTAGCGGACGGCTCCTGGTTGCCAGACCAAACTTTGCGCCTTCCTTTTAGCCAGGTCATGAAAAAAGACGGGCATGTGCATCTTTATTTGAGTATGTTTCAGCGCAGCCTCGGCCGCGTCAAGCTGGCGGGACTCTACAATTGGCCGACCCAGGAGGCCGAGCAGTTTTTTAGCCAGTTAAACATGCTGAAAAACCGGCTGGCCGAGTGGCACAAGGCCAAGCAGACGGTTATTTTGCAGGCAAACAGCCCTAAGCGTCTGCGCCAGATCAGTCAGAGTTTTGCCGAATATGGCTTGGCGACGCCGGAGACGAACTTGGACCAGGTCATGACTGGCGAAGCACAACTGGTCGTGGGTGGTTTTACCCAGGGCTTTACCTTGCCTAAAAATGGTCTGGTCTACCTTACCGAACGTGAGTTGTTCAACAGCGTGCAAAAGCGTAAAAAGCGGGTCAAGACCTTGGAAAACGCGCAACGTCTGCGCAATTATACAGAGCTCAAGCCCGGTGACTACGTCGTCCATGTCAACCACGGGATTGGCCGTTTTGAAGGCATTAAGACTTTAACCGTCGACGGCAAAAAGCGCGACTATATCACGATCACCTACCAGCACCACGACCAGCTCTTCGTGCCGGCCGACCAGTTGCGCCTTGTGCAAAAGTACACCGGTTCTGAAGGCCACCGGCCGCACATCAACAAGCTAGGTGGCAGCGAATGGGCTAAGACCAAGCGGCGCGTCCAAAGCAAGGTTGAAGACATTGCCGACGACTTGATTGAGCTTTACGCTAAGCGGGAAGCCGAAAAGGGTTTTGCCTTTTCACCAGACGACGAGCTGCAACAAGAGTTTGAGGCCAGCTTCCCATACACGGAGACGCCGGACCAGCTGCAGGCCATCAAAGAGGTCAAAGCGGACATGGAAAAACCGATGCCCATGGACCGCTTGTTGGTCGGGGATGTTGGCTTTGGCAAGACCGAAGTGGCGCTGCGGGCGGCCTTTAAGGCGATCCAGGATAATAAGCAGGTTGCTTTTTTAGTGCCAACGACGATCTTGGCCCAGCAGCATTTTGAAACGATGCAAGCCCGTTTTAAAGACTTCCCGGTGAAGTTTGCCATTTTATCGCGCTTTCAGTCGGCAAGAGAAACGAAGCAAATTTTGGCAGACTTAGCTGACGGCAAGCTAGACCTAGTCGTTGGGACCCACCGCTTGCTGTCTAAAGACGTGCACTTCAAAGACCTGGGGCTGCTCATTATTGACGAAGAACAGCGTTTTGGCGTCAAGCACAAGGAAAAATTAAAGCAGCTGAAGGCCAACGTAGACGTTTTGACTTTGACAGCGACGCCAATTCCGCGGACGCTGCACATGTCGATGGTAGGTGCGCGTGACCTGTCGGTCATGGAGACGCCCCCGGCCAACCGCTACCCAATTCAGACCTATGTCATGGACGAGGTGCCCAGCGTGGTCAGGCAGGCCTGCTTGCGGGAGCTGCAGAGAAACGGCCAGGTCTTTTTCCTGCATAATCGCATTGATGACATTGACGAAACGACCCAGCGGCTCCAAAAGCTGGTGCCGGAAGCCAAGATCGAATACATCCACGGCCGCATGAACCAAAACCAGCTGGAAGACGTGCTCTACAGCTTTATGAACCGCGAGTTCGATGTTTTGGTGACGACGACGATCATCGAAACCGGCATCGACATGCCGAACGTGAACACGATGATCATTGAAAACGCGGACCACTATGGCTTGAGCCAGCTCTACCAGCTGCGGGGCCGAATTGGTCGGAGCGCGCGGCTAGCCTATGCCTACTTCTTGTACCAACCCAACAAGGTGCTGACAGAAGTGGGTGAAAAGCGGCTAAACGCCATCCGCGACTTTACGGAATTAGGCAGTGGCTTTAAGATCGCCATGCGCGACTTGGCAATCCGGGGGGCCGGCAATATGCTGGGCGCCCAGCAGCATGGCTTTATCAATAGTGTCGGCTACGACCTGTACTCGCAGATGCTGGCGGACGCCATCAAAGAGCGCAGGGGCAGCCAAAAGCAGCATAAGTCGAATGCGGAAATCATGTTGGACATTGAGGCCTACATCCCAGACGACTACATTGCCGACCAAGAGCAGAAAATTGAGTTCTACAAGC
>JAXGWL010000160.1:0-2159 GCA_040773345.1 Lactobacillus sp.
AGGTCTGGCCGCAATTGACGCATCTTGATCAGCATGATTGGGTTGAAGGAAGAAATGATGATGTCACAAGCAGGGTCAATTTCATCAATCTTCTTGGCGAATTGCTTAATTTCTGAGTCAGCAAGACGGTTGGCGTCTGGGCCGATGATAGCCTTTAATTCGAAGTTGGCGTTGATCTTGTACTTGTTCATGAAGGCAATCAATTCGTCTAAAGTAGGAACTTTAGTGCCTTTGAACTTAGGTGAGAACCAAGAACCAGCGTCCAGTGAACGAATTTCATCGAAAGTGTGGTCTACGACACGGCCAGAACCGTTAGTAGTCCGGTCCAGGTAGTCGTCGTGGATGATAACCAGCTTTTCATCCTTGGTGATGCCCAGGTCAGTTTCAAACCAGGTAGCACCGTACTTTGGCATTAATTCAAATGCTGGCATGGTGTTTTCAGGTGCCAGAGTTGACATACCACGGTGTGAGAAAATACGGAAACTAGTCATAATTAACCTCCTATTATGACAAAACGAAAATTGAGCTGCTTTTAGTAGGCCCACGAAAAGCAACTATAAAAATAATCAATAAAAGTTTTGTAAATAAACTATTCAAAAGCCTACGTGACTACACTATAGTCAGCTGCCAAATAGTGGGCAAGCCCTGCCAAAGCCTGTTGCAGCAATGCTGTAAGCGGAAACAGCGCTAAATTGGGCTTTTCTGAAAAGCCTATATAATCTTTTTATGGATATAATCATTTTAATTTAGGCATATATATATTGAATAACGCTGCCGGGATAACTTTTCAGTTCCCACTTTCTTCAGCTTTAAAATAAGCTTATAATGACTTTGAGAGCAAATTCACAAAAGAATGGAGGACGATTCTATGTCTGACACTGAAAAGAAAGTAAAGGACCCTGCTGCCGAAAAAGAAGAAGTGGCAGCCATGGTCGATGGTCTGGTGAAAAAGGCCCACGTCGCTTTGGACGCGATGGCTAACTTCAACCAAGAGCAGGTCGATAAAATTTGCCGGGCTATTGCGATCGCCGGTGAACAGAATTCTTACCCATTGGCTAAGCTGGCGGTTGAAGAAACCGGCCGGGGCGTGGTCGAGGATAAGACCACTAAGAATATGTACGCTAGTGAAAATATCTGGAACTCATTGCGGCATGAAAAAACGGTTGGCATCATTTCGGAGGATAAAGAGCGTGAATTAATTAAAATCGCTGAGCCAATTGGTGTCATTGCCGGGGTTACGCCGGTGACTAACCCAACTTCCACCGTTATCTTCAAGTCAATGATTGCTTTGAAGACTAGAAATGCGATTATCTTTGGCTTCCACCCCCAGGCACAAAAGTCTTGTGTCAAAACTGCGGAAGTGATTCGTAAGGCAGCCGTGGCAGCTGGTGCCCCAGAAAACTGCATCCAGTGGATCAGCAAGCCTAGTCTGCAAGCGACGACCGATTTAATGAACAATCCAGGCGTGCAAACCGTGCTGGCCACCGGGGGCCCAAGCATGGTCAAGGCGGCTTATTCAACTGGCAAGCCGGCCTTAGGCGTTGGTCCTGGCAATGGTCCTTCTTATATTGAAAAAACGGCCGACATTGCTAAAACTGTTTACGACATCGTGCTGTCTAAGACTTTTGACAACGGGATGATTTGTTCATCAGAAAACTCCGTTGTCGTTGACAGTGCTATTTATGACAAAGTTAAAAAGGCCTTCTTGGACTGGGGCTGCTACTTCGTCAAGCCGTCCGAGTTAAAGAAATTTAGTGATGGCTTCATCGACCCACGCCGGGGCACTGTCCGGGGTCCAATTGCCGGCAAGAGTGCGCCTGAAATTGCTAAACTTTGTGGCCTGAACGTGCCAGCCGACACCAAGATTTTGATTGCTGAGCTGGACGGCGTCGGCCCTGACTATCCACTGTCAGCCGAAAAGCTGTCACCAGTTCTGTCAATGTACAAGGCTAACTCCACTGACCAAGCCTTTGAGATCTGTACCGACTTGCTGAACTACGGTGGGCGTGGCCACACTGCTGGCATCCACACTAACAACAAAGATTTGATCAATCGCTTAGCTTTGGCCATGTCTGCTTGCCGGATTTTGGTCAACTCACCGGCCAGTCTCGGTGGAGTTTGTGACATCTACAACAACTTGACCCCGTCATAGACTTTAC
>JAXGWL010000161.1:0-2134 GCA_040773345.1 Lactobacillus sp.
TATGTGTCCGGCCGTAAGTTTATCCCCGTGCCTGCTAACCGGCGCAAGGGCAGCGGTAAGCAGGTCACCATTGCCGGTGCCCAGGAAAACAACCTGAAAAATTTGACGGTGCACTTTCCACTAGGCAAGTTTGTCGTTGTGACGGGCGTGTCAGGTTCTGGTAAGTCAACTCTGGTCAATTTGATTTTAAAAAGAGCGCTGGCCCAAAAAATTAATAAGAGTGGTCAAAAGCCGGGCAAGTTTAAAAAGATCACCGGCTGGGAAAATATTGACAAGATTGTCGATATTGACCAAAGTCCAATCGGTCGTACGCCGCGGAGCAATCCGGCTACTTACACTTCGGTGTTTGACGATATCCGTGCCCTTTTTGCCGAGACTAACGAAGCTAAGATGCGGGGTTATGGCAAGGGCCGCTTCTCCTTCAATACCAAGGGCGGTCGTTGTGAAGCCTGCAAGGGCAACGGCATCGTCAAGATTGAGATGAACTTTTTGCCTGACGTCTACGTGCCGTGTTCAGTTTGTCACGGCAGCCGTTACAATTCCGAGACCTTAGAGGTGACTTACCGTGGCAAGAATATTGCTGAGGTCTTGGATTTGACCATTAAAGAAGCAGCCAAATTCTTTGCAAACATCCCGCGCATTGAGCGCAAACTGCAAACGATCAGCGACGTTGGTCTAGGCTACGTCAAGTTGGGGCAGTCAGCCACGACTCTTTCTGGCGGCGAAGCCCAGCGAATGAAATTGGCTAGTGAACTGCAAAAGCCATCAGCTGGCAACAATTTCTACATTTTGGATGAACCAACTGTGGGTTTGCATACTGATGACATCAAACGCTTACTGGGTGTTTTGCAACGGCTAGTTGACAAGGGCAATACCGTGGTCACCATTGAACATAACTTGGATGTGGTTAAATCGGCCGATTGGTTGATTGACCTTGGCCCCGAAGGTGGCGATGGCGGCGGTACCATTGTTTGTGCAGGAACTCCTGAAAAAATTGCTCAGTGCAAGGAAAGCTATACCGGCCAGTATTTGGCACCAGTTCTGGCTCGGGATCACCAATTAATGCATAAGAAAAAGTAGTAGAATAGTCCTTAGAAATAATAAGGGAGGTATGAACTATGTTTTCTTTTAGCAACCAAGATCGGATGCCGCGGGGCTTTGATTGGGGTCTGTTGGTCGCCGGGGTCTTATCGGCAGTGCTTGGTATCTACATTTTGCGTTATCCAGGCAAAGGTCTGCGCTTTTTAGTTATCGCCTTTGCACTGCTATCAATCATGCAAGGCATTGTCTGGTTGTCGGCTTATAGCCGCTTCCACAACTTCTTCGGTCCAAGCTGGTCGACTTTACTTTCAGCGATTGTTGATATCGTAATCGGCATTTTGTTCTTGTTTTACCAGCAGATCGGGGCCTTGTCCTTAGCAGTGATGGTCGGTATTTGGTTTGTGGCCGATGCGATTGTCGGGGTCGTCTTCTCTTGGCACCTGCGTGATTTTTCAACGGGTTCATTTGTTTTTAACTTAATTTTGAACATTTTGTGTCTGATTTTAGCGGTCATGATCTTGCTCAACCCAGTGGTCACTGCTTTTAGCCTGAGTTACCTCTTGGCTTTTACCTTGATCATTTTTGGCATCAACGAAATTGTGCTCGCCTTTATGCGGCGCTAATTTTAAGCCCTGTTTGCTGATAGGGCTTTTTTTGCGGGCCTGGAAGAAACACCCGGCCTGTTGGCTATGCTATAATCTAGCTAAACGGAGGGTTTGCCATGAACGATAATAAAAAGCGCTTGCTAATTGTGACCGGGATGAGTGGGGCTGGTAAGACCGTTGCCATTCACGCTTTAGAAGACATGGGCTATTTTGTCACGGATAATCTGCCCCCCACACTTTTAGGCAGTTTTTGGGAATTGATGATCAATTCTAACGACTTTACCAAGGTGGCTGTCGTCATTGACCTGCGTGTGCGCAGTTTTTACAAAGACCTGGTTGAATCGATTGATTCCCTTGAAGATAACCAGCAGGTGACTGCGACCATTGTCTTTTTAGAGTGCAGCGATCAGACCCTGGTGGCTCGTTATAAGGAAACACGTCGGCTGCCACCGCTAGAAAAAAACGGCCGCATGCTAGACGCGATCGAA
>JAXGWL010000162.1:0-2127 GCA_040773345.1 Lactobacillus sp.
GGGACGGTCTGCTGCCAGCCTTAACTTCTGGCAAGATCGACCTGATCATCGCCGGCATGAGTCCAACCCCACAGCGGGAAAAGGCTATTAACTTTTCACAGCCTTACCGCCGGTCAACCTACTACGTCATTACGACCCGCAACAGTCGTTTTGCCCACGCCAAGAGCCTTAATGGTTTCAAGGGTGCACGTTTAACCGCCCAGCAAGGCACCGTCCACTACCAACTGATTAAGCAATTAAAGGGTGCCCACCGCGAAAACGCGATGCGTGACTTCTCAGCCATGCGCCAAAGCTTGGTTTCTGGCACCATCAACGGTTACGTCGCCGAAGACACTGAATTAACTTCTTTCAAGCGCGTTGACAACGACATCGTTGGTGTGAAGATCTCCAACATGAAGGGCTTCCACGTTGATGCCAGTGACCGTGACGTTTCCGTCGGTGTCAAGAAGGGCAACCAACAGCTGCTGAACCAAGTCAACGCTACTTTAAGAACAATTCCAGCAAAGAAGCGGCAAGCTTTGATGGACGCAGCCATTCGTGAGCAACCACAAACTGCTGCACCAAAGCACCAAAACTGGCTAGTCACCATGCTTAACCGCTACGGTTCAATGCTGCTGGCCGGCATTGGCATGACCCTGCTGCTGGCCTTAGTTGGTACCGTCGCTGGTTTCTTCATCGGCTTGCTCGTCAGCATCGTCAGAACGATCCCAACCCCAACAACAGCCGGCAAGAAGTGGGCTTTGAAGTTCTGCAAGTGGCTCTTAGCCGTCTATGTGGAAGTCTTCCGGGGCACGCCAATGATGGTCCAGGCCGCCGTCATCTACTACGGCATCGCCCAATTCTGGCACCTGAACTTGAACAGAACGGTCGCCGCTTTGATCATTGTTTCAATCAACACCGGTGCCTACCTGGCCGAGGTCATTCGGGGCGGCATTATTTCCACGCCTGAAGGCCAGTTTGAAGCAGCCAGCGCCTTGGGCATGAGCCACAACCAAAGAATGTGGCACATCATCCTGCCACAAGCAATCCGCAACTGCCTGCCATCAATCACTAATGAATTCATCGTCAACATCAAGGACACCTCGGTTTTGAGCATTATCTCAGTTTCCGAACTGTTCTTCGTCGGCACGACGATCGCCAGCCAGAGCTTCCAGTTCTTCCAGACCTACTTCGTCATCTCGATGATCTACCTGTTCTTAACCTTCACGATTACTCGCATCTTCAACTGGATCGAGAGAAAGCTGGAAGGTCCTAAGAATTACAATTTAATGGCAAACCAAGTCCAAGTTGGCAACCCAAAGGATGCGGAGGCAAATAAAAATGCTTAACGAAAATGCACCAAAGATTTTACAAGTTGAAAATTTAAAAAAGAATTTCGGCACGAACCACGTGCTGCGGGACATTTCTTTTGACGTCCACCAGGGCGAGATCTTTTCGATCATCGGCCCCTCTGGCGGCGGCAAGTCAACCATGCTGCGTTGCATTAACTTGCTCGAAGAACCAACCGGCGGCAAGATTCTTTACAAAAGCCACAACATTCTGACCCCCGGCTATAATCGCCGCGCTTACCGCGCTAAGGTCGGCATGGTCTTTCAGCAGTTCAACCTTTTTGAAAACAAGAACGTCCTGCAAAACTGCATGATCGGCCAACAGCTGGTCTTAGGTAAGAGTACCGCCGAAGCAAAAAAGCTGGCCTTAGCAAACCTGAATAAGGTTGGCATGGGTGCCTACTTAAAGGCCAAGCCCAACCAGCTGTCCGGTGGCCAGCAGCAAAGAGTCGCCATCGCCCGTGCCATCTGCATGAACCCTGACGTCTTGCTTTTTGACGAACCAACTTCGGCCTTAGACCCAGAGATGGTCGGTGAAGTTTTGGACGTCATGCAGCAGCTAGCCGCCACCGGTTTAACTATGATCATCGTCACCCACGAAATGGCCTTTGCCAAGAACGTCTCCGATCATGTATTATTTATGTCTGACGGAGTCATTGCTGAGCAAGGTACGCCAGACGAAATCTTCAACCACCCGCAAGAAGATAAGACTAAGAAGTTCTTGCGCAACTTTACTCAGCCGCAGCTTTAGGAGGTTTCATGATGGCCCAGCCTTACTACGAACAGCCTTATTTTGCAA
>JAXGWL010000163.1:0-2106 GCA_040773345.1 Lactobacillus sp.
CTTTTTCTTGCCAACATTTTAGCACTCTTTAATTTTTTCTGACAATAATCAGGCAAACCCAGCGCTTCTGCCGCATTTGCAGCTTAATGGCAAAACCGTTATCAGCCAGGGCCTTTTTAATGTCAGGCAATTGTAAATAATCAATACCAGAAAAAATGATTTGCCCGCCGGGAGCCAAGTGGGCATCTAGTTGCGGAATTAAATCCAGCAAAATTTCGGCCAAGATGTTGGCTAAGATCAGGTCAAATTGGCCAGAGATACCGGTCAACAGACTGGCCTTTTTAACCGTCGCGTTATCAATCGCGTTCAAGGCCAGGTTTTCGCGACAAGCATGCATGGAAGACTCGGAGATATCGGTGGCCAAGACGCTTTTAGCACCTAGCTTTGCGGCCGCAATCGCCAAAATACCACTGCCAGTCCCGACGTCGGCTACCTTCAGCGGCCTTGTCAAGCAACGTTCCAGGGCCATTAAAACCAGCTGGGTTGTTGTGTGGCCGCCAGTACCAAAAGCTAAGCCTGGATCCATGATCATAGCCTGTTGATCAGGAAAGGCCGGCTTAAATTTTTCCCATTCGGGCACAATCGCTAGGTGGCGCGAAAAGCTGATGGTGTGGTAGTACTTTTGCCATTCAGTTTCCCAATCCTTATTTGCGAGGTAACTGAATGTGACTTGCTCCGGGGCAGTGGCGAGGCCAAAGCCAGCCACTTGTTTGAACTTTGCTTTGAGGCGGTCGGCAATTTCTTGCTGGTCTTTTTCTTGGTCAAAGTAAGCAATCAGCTCTAGGTCTTCCGGCAGGTCCTTGATGTCGCTTAAATCGACGACAGTTGAGTCATGCCGCCAGCCAGCTTGTTCAAAATCAGACCGCTTACGGGCCTCCAGGCCTAAACATTGCAAATCGTCTTGTAAAAAAACGCTTAAGGCGTCTTCTACTTCGTGACTGGTTTCTATTTTACATGCTAAGAGTTTCATGGTGTCCTTTCTTGCTTGCCCCTTGGACAATGCTATATTAATAACCGATGGGAGAGTAATTATGAGTAAAAAGAAAAATAAGAAATTAAAGAAAACTTTGGTCGAGAAGATGCTTGATCAACACAAGATCCCTTACCGACAAGCCGCTTTTGCCGCTAAGGTTGTCGGTGATACTTATCACATGGACGCTTCTATTTTAGGCGATGACGAAAAGCTCGTCTACAAGACTTTGGTGGCAACCGGCAATAAAACCGGTCCTTTGGTCGGCGTTGTTCCCATGACTGAGCATCTGTCGATAAAAAAACTAGCTAAAGTTTCTGGCAATAAAAAATGTGAAATGCTGCCGCTCAAAAAGCTGGAGAAGGCAACCGGCTACGTGCATGGTGCCAACACCCCCATCGGGATCTACGAACGGCTCCACTTGCCAATCTACGTCGATGACAGCATGGCCCATGAAGAGCAAGTTGCAGTTTCCAGCGGCGAAGTCGGCCGCAGCGTCTGGCTCAATCCGCAAGACCTAATTCAGTTGGTCCACGCTACAATGACCGACTTGCGTGAGTAGTTGCCCTTCTTTAATTTTAACCACCAAAAAAAGGTTCCCAAGCTTTGGGAACCTTTTTTGGATTGGGATGTCAACGCAGTTGATTACAGTTGAACGCCGTCAACAACTTTTTGCATCTTGTCAGCTGAGTAGTTCATCTTCTTGAGTTCTTCATCTGACAGCTTAGTCTCGATAACGTCGGCAATACCGTTGCTGTTGATAACAGCTGGAGTACCTAAGAACAGGTCGTGCTTAATCCCGTACAGGCCCTTAACCGGTGCTGACAGTGGCAGGGTAACTTCCCGGTTTTCAATGATGGCCTTGCAGATGTGGGTCAGCATTTGAGCAACGCCGTAGAAGGTAGCACCCTTGTTAGCAATGATCTTGCCACCCTTCTTGCGAACGTCGGTTTGCAGTTCGTCAAGAACAGAGTCGTTCAATTCTGAGTATGAACGCAGAGGCTTGTCATCGATAGTTGCTTCGTCAAAGTTTTCAAAGGAAGTGTCACCATGTTCGCCAAGAACGTAAGCGTTAACGTCACGAACAGTCTTACCAGTCTTCTTAGCCAGAGCGATCTTGAATCTAGCAGTGTCCA
>JAXGWL010000164.1:0-2067 GCA_040773345.1 Lactobacillus sp.
AATGTCTGGCACCAGGTCGGCGATCGCTATTGATGTGTTTTTTTGCGCACAAAAAGCACGCTCCCTTAGTCTACTAAAAAAAGCGGGTTGGCGCAACTAAAACTGCACGCCGTGATCCCGTAAAAAGGCCTCTTTCCAAACCCGCGGGTGGTGTTTAAACCAGTACTCGCGCTTTAAGGCCTGGCCCTTGTCAGCAAACTCTTCGTGATAGATCAGCCGCACTGGCCGCCGCGCCTTGGTGTACTTGGCGCCCTTGCCAGCGTTGTGCAACGCGACGCGTCGCTGCAGCTCTGGAGTAAAGCCCCCGTAAAAGCTACCGTCGGCACACTTTAAGACATAGAAATAGTATTTTTGCAGCGGCTTTTTTTCTTCCTTAATAATGCTGTTCATTGCTGGGGTAAAAGAGCCATCCGCCTCATGCACCACAACCGGACTCTTTAAAACGAGGCCGGTTTCACTCACATGGCGCATGCAGACAGCGACAAACAAATCGGCGTCCTGGCCTGCATGCGGGCAGTAAGGCTGAATAACTTTGACAGCCAGATCGTGCTGATGACAGGAGACGATGAGTTCGCCCAGACGCTCGGGCCGGTGAACAATCACTAACTTGCCGTGCCATTTTAACAGCTGGCTAGCGGTAGCAACCACCTGGTCTAAGTTGATGAGCAGTTCGTGACGCGCAATGGCCTTAGCGCGGTTGGGATTCACCACGTGCCCTTTGGGTGCCTTGAAATAAGGCGGATTGACCATGACCAAATCATAGTGGTCTTTTGCTAAAAAAGTCGGCGCCTGCTTGGCATCCCCTGTCCAGACCTGGATGCGATTTTCGTAGTGGTTTGCAGCGACCGACCGCCGGGCCTGATCAGCGATATCTTTTTGCACTTCCACGGCATCAAAGTGGGCGCTGGTCCGATAAGTGGCGTATAAGCTGGCTGCACAATTGCCCGCACACAGGTCAACGGCCTGCGCCCTTTTTTTCAAATAATGAACGGCCTCGTTAGCTAAAAGCAAGGTATCCAAGGAGAAGCTGAAGGCGTCGCTTCTTTGAATAATTTTTAAATTGTCGCTATACATGTAGTCCAGTCGTTCGCCTGGCAGTAATTGTGCCATTGTCTTCCACCCTTTCTAAGCTCTGTTATAATAGCATAGTTATCAATGGAGGAGATTCTATGTTCTATCGAATTGCAAGGCCGCTCGCCCGCTTTATCGTCTGGGTTTTAAACGGCCACCTGCACGTCCACCACAAAGACCGCTTGCCGGAAGGCAACTACGTGCTGGTCGCACCGCACCGCACTTGGTGGGAGCCGATCCTCTTTGCCTTGGCTGCTTCGCCGGCAGAGTTTATGTTCATGGCCAAGGTCGAACTGTTTAAAAACCCCATTCTGCGTTTTATCCTGGTGCACGCGCACGCTTTTCCGGTTGACCGCAAACACCCAGGTCCATCGGCCTTGCGCACGCCAGTCAAAGGCTTAAAAGAAGGCGAATTGTCCTTAATCATCTTTCCTTCTGGCACGCGTCACTCGGCTGAGCTAAAGTCAGGAGCTTTTGTCATCGCCAGGTTGGCCAAAAAGCCACTGGTCCCGGTGGTCTACCAAGGGCCCTTAACTTTTAAAGGCTTGCTGAAACGGCAACCCATGGAGATCTGCTTTGGCACGCCCTACGATTTAAAAAATGAGCGGGTCAACAAGACTACTATCCCGGACCTCTACGCTGATCTGGAAAAACGGTGGGCAAAAATTGACAAGGAACAGAACCCTGCTTTTAAATACATCCCGCGTTAAGATTGTGCTAAGGTCTTTTTTAAAAGCAAAGAAAACACACATATAATTAGGAGGAAAAACAAGTGCTGGAAAAAACTTTCTACAACGCCATGCTGAAAGATTCATTCTCCATTCCAGTGAAAGTGACCTACTGGGATGGCAAGAGCAAGCAGTATGGTGCAGGCACACCCCAAGTGGAGGTTGTCTTCAATAAAAAAATTCCCATCAAAGCCATTATCAATAACGCTTCCCTAGCCTTGGGCGAAGGCTACATGGACAAGGATATTGAAATCCACGGCAGCATCCA
>JAXGWL010000165.1:0-2055 GCA_040773345.1 Lactobacillus sp.
CAAAAATTGCCTATTTCAAGCAGGATTTAGCCTGGCCCAATAAAAATATGACTGCGTTGCAGTATCTACAGGAATGTTTTGAGCAGAAAAAGCCACGGGTGCTGCGGCAGGCCTTGGCCCGCATGGGTCTGACTGCCCAGCAGGCCATTAGTCCACTCAAGGAACTATCTGGTGGCGAGCAGGAAAAGGTTAAGCTAGCCAAGATGCAGTTTGAACCAGCCAATCTGCTTTTCCTGGACGAACCGACCAACCACCTGGATAATTCGACTAAAGATGTCTTGCGACAGGCTATCATTGACTTTGAAGGTGGCGTGATCATCGTCAGCCACGAGCGGGACTTTTTTGCCGGTGATTGGGTGGACAAGACGATCGATATTGAAAAAATGGGTAATGAATAATGGCTGAACAATCGCAGGCTTATTTGCAGACGGTGATTAATACCTGTCTGCAGGCGGGCAAAATTATGATTGCTGGTGGCAGCGAAATGTACCGTGTCGAAGACACGATGCTGCGCATTGCTAAAAATGCTGGTTTGGAGGATACCCGGGTCTTTGCGACGCCTACTGGTGTGTTCGTGAGCTTAAATGGCGGCGATATCTCGCAATTAAAACAAGTCAGAAACCGCGACATCAATTTGGAATTGGTTGCGCGGGTCAACGACTTGTCGCGGCAATTTGCGGCCGGGCAGATTGATCTCTACCAACTGGCTGATCGTTTAAACGTTGTGGCCATTGTGACGCCAAGCTTTTCGTTGCCAGTCCAGGTCTTAGGGGCGGCGATTGTCAGTGCCACGCTGATGGTGCTTTTTACAGGCCAATACGACTGGTATGACTTTCCGGAAGCTGCGGGTATTGGCGCCTTGGGCTGGCTGCTTTATTACGGCATCAAAAAACTGTCAAAGATTCGTTTTTTATCAGAAATGCTAGCGGCCGTTTTTATGGGTGCTTTAGCAATTGGCTTGGCCCAAATTTTTACCGTCTTAAAACCAGACAATATTTTAATTGGAGCCTTGATGACTTTGGTGCCTGGCGTAGCCTTGGTTAACGCCTTGCGCGACTTGTTTTCCGGCGATTTGTTGTCGGGCATTGCCCGCGGTGTTGAAGCGGCCTTAACGGCAGGTGCTTTAGGCGGCGGTGTCGGGCTGATCATGAAGTTTTTCGGAGGCTAAAATGCCTTTTGCCTTGCAAATTTTTATCCAGCTTGCTTTTTCCTTTTTGTCATCAATCGGCTTTGCGCTGCTGATCAATGTGCCACACAGGGTTTTGTTCCCCTGCGGTCTTGATGGTGCGTTAGGCTGGATCGTGTACTGGCTGCTACACCAAGCCGGTTTTGGCAACATGGTTTCTAATTTTTGTGGCACACTCCTCATTGGAATTGCGGGGATGATTTTGGCCCGCTGGCAAAAATGCCCGGTCACCATTTTTAACATTCCGGCCATTGTGCCGCTTGTACCCGGCGTGCCAGCCTACCTAGCTGTGCGCGCTTTGGTGCTGGGCCACTTTATCGAAGCAGAAGGCCTCTTGATTCGTGTTTTGATTGTCACTGGGGCTATCGCCATGGGCTTTATGCTGGCCCAGCTTTTAAACGAGTTGTTAGGACACGTGCGTCGGTCTTTAAAAAAGAGCTGAGATCGACTATACTAATGATTGCGACGAGTCGAGGAGAACGCGAGATGCGTTTAACTTGATAGGAACGCCTGCCTCAACGCAAAGCACGGGAAGTGCTGGCGGGAAAGATGCTGATGTGAACAGCCGCTCTTTCCACGTGACTCTGTCACGTGTCCTGCAAAAGACCGACCATTGGGCCGGCCTTTTTTTGTGCCCAAGAAAAGCAAATATTCGGATAATGTTATTGGTAATATTTTGGTTATGGGTTAAACTGGAAGTGGATGTATCCAGTTTCATTAATACATTTTTTGGAAATGCATTGACTTTTACAATGCAAGGGTGGGCCACAGGACAGTTAGAAAGGATTTGCGTATAAAATGGCTGAAAAAAGCTAAAAGAAATTTAAGAGAATTTTCGGCATTGTGATGGACTCAGTCGGTATCGGCGA
>JAXGWL010000166.1:0-2042 GCA_040773345.1 Lactobacillus sp.
CCCGCTCTTGGAAGCTACGGCTTTGACGGCTGACGCTTTGCAGGCCAAAAGTGGTCAAGAAAATGTGGAGCGGGCGCAAGCCTTTCTTCGTGATTTAGACTCTTAAGATTTTTTGCCTTTTCTTCATAGTTTCTTCTTTTTTACTTGTTAAATTATAGACAAGCTTAATTGAGAAGTTGAAGTTAAAAATAAGTTATAAATTGTGCTTACTAAAAGTGAGCAATATGCTATAATTAATTTAGCTTCAAGGCGAGCAGAATTTTTCTGCATGCTGAACCAAGAAGGAGGCATTTTTTATGGTTGTAACCTTATACACATCACCGAGTTGCACGTCATGCCGGAAGGCTAAAGCTTGGCTCGATCAACACGACATTGCCTACAAAGAAAGAAATATTTTTGCAAATCCTCTGAACAAAGAAGAAATCATGCAAGTTCTGCGCTTGACTGAAAACGGCACTGAAGACATTATTTCAACCCGTTCGCGGGCTTTCAAAAAACTACACATTAATCTAGATGACCTGTCGCTCGATCAACTGGTCAACTTGATTAAAAAGCAGCCAGGTCTGTTGCGCAGACCGATCATTTTAGACGACCGGCGCTTGCAGGTTGGTTACAATGAAGATGAAATTAGACGCTTCTTACCACGCAAGGTTAGAAGAATGGAATTGCAGCATGCGCAAGCGTTAGCTGCTGAATAAGTTGAGAAGATTGAAAAAAGACGCCGGCCTGCTAGACCAGCGTCTTTTAATTTAGAAGCTAAATAAGTTACAATATGACATACAAGGCAGGCGAAAAAAATGTTGAAAGTTGATCGAATTAACGAGAATACCCTGCGGGTCCGCATGGATGCAGCCGAACTCAAAAAAAGAGGGATGGATAAGCTTGACCTGTTGGGTCACAAGCAGGATATTCAGAAATTCTTCTATTCGATCTTAGAAGAGGTAGATACCGACCATGTCTTTGCGGACGGCGGTCCCGTTTCTTTCCAGGTCATGCCCAGCAACGACGGCCTCGAATTATTGATTTCCAAAGTAGGGTCTAATGGTGCTGGCGCCTTGAATGAGTTGGAAGCAGAAGGGGCTGGCAGTGGTTCCTTGGGCGACCTTTTTTCAAGTCTAGCGAAACGGGACCAGGCTGAAACTGAACAGTTTGGTGATGAACGGCAGCGTGTCTTTGCCTTTGCAAATTTTGATGCGGTGCTTGGTTTAGCAGATAGTCTGCGCGCACAAAGTTTGGCCAGCAGTCTGTATGTTGACGGCGGCCGTTATTACTTAGAATTGGCCTTTTTGGATGATTACGTTGAGTTGTGCCCCAAGGACGCGTGGCTCATTGCTGGCGAGTTTGGCGAAGCAGTTCAGAAACGTGATTTTGAAGAAGTAAAACGTGCTGGTCGCTGCCTATTAGTCAATGATGCTTTGGCAAATTTGCGCTATTACTTTGCCCTTGCCGAAAATAATTAGCCTTTAATGAATAATTAATAAAAAGCCGAGCATTTGCTTGGCTTTTTTGCGTACTTGTTATTAGGAGGCTAAAACATGTACGCAGCATTATTAAACGGACAATTGATTTTAGCAAAGCTGGCCAGTGGTCAGCAGGGTCAGTTTCGCTGTCCGCGCTGTCAAAAGCAAGTCATTTTAGTGGCCAGCCAGCAGAGGAGTCCCTTTTTCAAACACGTCTGCCTGAGTACGGGTCAAGGAGAAGAGCAAGAACATTTTATGAGCAAGTGCCTACTTAAGAGCGCACTTACAGCAGCTGGACTGCCAGCAAGACTGGAAGTTCCCTTAGCCGCCGGCCTGATTCGAGCTGATGTTCTGGCCAGTCCTAAATTGGCCTTTGAGGTTCAGTGTGCACCGCTATCGCAAGCTGAATTTGCCTACCGTCACGCCTGCTATCAGGAAATCAAGATTACCGATGTTTGGGTGGTCGGGCAGCGTCATTTTTTAGGCAAACGGCTTAAAAGCAGTCAACTAATTTATGTCCGTAAAAATACCCGCTGGGGTGCTTATTATTTAGAAGTCCGGCCAAATAGCCATCAGCTCAGC
>JAXGWL010000167.1:0-2013 GCA_040773345.1 Lactobacillus sp.
CAGCTGGCTTACTATGAAAAAATTGGCTACCCTGTTTTTACCGACCGCCAAGACCTGCAGCAAAAGCTGCCCCAGCAAATTGGCGCTAACGCCGTGTGGACGCTCGCCGGTCAGTCGGGAGCTGGGAAAAGCACGCTGCTCAATTTTTTGAAAAAAGATGCTGACCAAGCGACGGCGGCAATTTCGCACAGCTTAAATCGGGGCCGCCACACGACGCGACAGGTCAGTCTCTTTCGCTTAGGGCAGGGCTTTTTGGCCGACACCCCAGGCTTTTCGGCAATTTCGCTGGCGCAGATGAAGCTCGCTGAGTTGCCAAACCATTTTCGTGAATTTAAACAGGCAAGCAGTCGCTGCAAGTTTCGCTCGTGTCAGCACTTGCAAGAGCCCCATTGCGAAGTCAAGTGGCTTATCAAAACAGGGGAGATCGCCCAGCAGCGTTATGACTCTTACTTGGCGTTACACCAAGAGATAATCTCCGACCGCGTGCCAGAATATAAAAAATAACTTGGAAAGAAAGATTTGATGAAAATTATTGCTCCTTCAATTTTAAACGCCGACAACATGCACTTAGGAAACGCCATTACCAAGGCTAAAGATGCCGGCATCAAGCGCTTTCACTTAGACATTATGGACGGCCACTTTGTGCCGAACCTGTCCTATGGCCCCCAGTTGGTGCAAGACTTTAAAAGAGCTTTTCCGGACGAGGTGGCTGAGATTCACTTAATGGCCAGCAATCTGGACCTGATCCCCAGCTTTGTCAAAGCTGGCTGTGACGTGTTGGAGTTCCATTACGAAGCAGCGGGCGCAGACACGGCTAAGTGGCTGCACTACTTGCAAGACCACGGCGTTAAGGCCGGCCTAGTCTTAAATCCCGAAACGGATGTGCAGGTCATCAAGCCGTTTTTGCCGGAATTAGATCAAGTACTTTTGATGAGCGTGCACCCAGGTTTTGGCGGCCAAAGCTTTATTCCAGCAACCTTAGACCGTTTGGCTGCAGTCAAGAAACTAGCCAACTTGCCAGTTGAGGTTGACGGTGGCGTCAACGACAAGACGGCCGCTGGTGCTGCCCAAGCTGGCGCCGACATCTTGGTGGCTGGTTCCTTCATCTTCGGCCACCAAGACATTGCCGGCCAAGTTGCGCAACTGAATGCGTTAATCAATGACTAGTGCGCTAGCTGTGTTGGGCGGCCCAGCTGCGTTATGGCCCGCTAATTTTAAGGCCTTGCTTGTGCAAAACAAGGACTTTTTGATTGGCGTCGACCGCGGCAGTTTCAGAATTTTACAGGCCGGTTTTCAGCCGCGCCTGGCTTTAGGCGATTTTGATTCTTTAAGTCAAAACAAACTAGGGCAGGTGGAACAAAACTGCTTAGAAATGCGCTATGCCAACCCGGTCAAAGACGACACCGACAGCGAGCTGATGCTGCAGGCAGCCCTCATTGACTACCAAGTTGACCGGCTGACGGTGGTCGGTGCCGGCGGTGGGCGTTTGGACCACGGCCTGGTCAATCTGTTCGGCATCGAGTCCCCCGGCCTCACCGCGTCTCTCGCCATCGCCGACGAGGTCCTGACGCACCTTTCCTGAGCCTCGATACCGTTCTTTTCCCACCGTTTTCTTGTCCTGGTTACGGTTCATTAACCATACCGCCCTACCCTCACCCGGAAGCTTTCATTGGTGATCGATCGGCCATGGTTCTGTCGCGCGTCCTCGCAGTGCTCCTATTGGTTTCAGCAGCCTTTACCGGTCCGGTCCTTGCGGCCAACACCATGGGCGGAGATACGGTCGCGCCGGAGGACTTGCCGCTCCTGTTGCGTCACGGACTGCCCACTGATTACCGCGAAGAAAAGCGCCGGTTCGTGCAGGCGATCGGCGATTTCGCCCGTCGCCGCAATCCCGATTTCGTCGTCATCGCCGAGGGCGGGCTGGACCTGGTCAGCAAGGTCGAGGAGGACGGCTCCCACGCCTTCGTCCCCGCCAACCGCTACATGCGCGCCATTGATGGCGTCCTCATCGAA
>JAXGWL010000168.1:0-1960 GCA_040773345.1 Lactobacillus sp.
AGCTGGCGGATGACCGGCAGCTGTTCGGACAATTCGCTGGGCGTTTTGGCCCGGCCGCCCTTGTAGTCGGCGTACAGCTTGGTGCGAAAGGTGACCTTGCCGGCATCAAAGGCCACCAGCATGTGCGTCGGTTTAACCTGACCGGCTATCGCCGCCAACATGTTTTTAAAGGCAAAAATAGCGTTCGTGTGCAGACCGTCGGGGGCCACAAACTTGTCGAGCTGGCGGTAAAGCGCGTAAAAAGCCCGGAAGGCTACCGAGTTGCCATCGACGAGCAATAGTTTTTTGTCTTGTCCCATAACTTGCAATCACCTGTTACCTTTTAAAAACTAATCATTATTTTAGCAGTTTTCTCAGTCGTTTTTGATCACGACGCGCGTGCCGGTGGGCACATTTTCTATCAGCCACTGCGCATCGGGGAGGCTCAGGCGGACACAGCCAGACGAAGCCGGCTCCTTACCCAGTTTGGCAGCTTGCTTTTGGTTAAACTGCCCATTTTTCCTAGTTGGCACGGAGTGAAAGAGGTAGACGCCATGATCGTGCCAAGAGACATAATAGTGGGCCCCTTCGTTTAAGTCCTGGTTAAAGAATTTTTGGCCACGTTCAGCCTGGATCTTATATTGACCTGTCGGCGTGAGCGACTTGCCATGAACCAGACGACCGGCAGACGACAGCATCGTGTAGACCGGCTTTTGGCCGCTCATGACATAGGTACGGTTGCCTAAAATCGACACGCGCAGCCATAAGTGTGGTACCTGGGCCAGCTTCGGCTGCACCGGTTGGCTGTGCACGTGCCAGTTGCCCGGGCGCGCCAGGTCAGCCGGATCGGCGTAAGGACGAACAGCTTTTTTAACTGTTTTAGGCCGTGGCTGCTTTTTTTGCTTTTTCACCTGCACAGTTCGCGGTTTGGCATCAGACCAGGTCTGACGTGGAAAATTAAGGGCAGCAATGGCCACGATGACTAAGACAATGATGGTCGCTAGCCTAACGCTTTGATCCTGCTTCATAACTGCCGTCCTCCTTCTTGTTCATTTTAACAAAAAAAGCACCCTTCGCTTTCAGGAAGTGTGCTTTGTAATCTTTTATTTACAGCAGCTTTTCAAAGGCCGTCTCGTATTTAGGAATGTCACCTGCGCCCATGAAGACGATGGCGGCATTCTTGTGCTTGGTTAGGTCGGCAATGTTGTCTAAATCGATGACCTCGCTGTCCGGAATCTTGTCCACTAGGTCCTGGCTGGAGATGCTGCCGCTTTTTTCACGTGCCGAAGCATAAATTGGGGTTACATAGGCCTTGTCCACACCCCGCAGGATCTCTTCAAAGTCTTTTTGATACTTCTTGGTCCGGGAAAAAGTGTGGGGCTGGAAGACAACCACCAGTTCCTTGTCTGGGAACTTTTGGCGGGCTGCTTGGATCGTCGCCCGCATCTCGGTTGGGTGGTGGGCGTAGTCGTCGATGACGGCCACATCGCCAAAGTCTTTTTCAGAAAAGCGCCGCTTGGCACCTTTAAAGCTGGCCAAGCCCTTGCGGATGTCGGCCATTGGCACCTTTTCGGTGTAAGCGACGGCGACAACGGCCGTGGAATTTAAAATGCTGTGGTCGCCATATAAGTGAATGGTAAACCGGCCTAGGTCCTCGCCGTGCGCTAAGACATTAAAGCTGGAACCCTTGGTGGTCTTTTCAACCTTGACGGCTTGGAAGTCATCGCTGTCCTTAAAGCCGTAGCTGTACTTCGGGATCTTGGCCTGCAGGCTCTGCAGACGCGGATCGTCGCCCCAGACGAACAAAGCTTTTTTAGTTTGCTCGGCTGCAATTTGAAAGGCACTGGTGTAGTCGGCTTGGTCTTTGAAATAGTCCGGGTGGTCGAAGTCGATATTGGTCATGATTTGGTAGTCTGGGTGGTAAGCCAAAAAGTGCCGTCTGTATTCATCGGCCTCGTAGACCAAGAAGCGCGAACCGGCG
>JAXGWL010000169.1:0-1952 GCA_040773345.1 Lactobacillus sp.
CATGCCGCCGGCGCCCAGGCCCATGATAAAGCGCGCCGTCAGGAAAAAAAGCATGTTCGGCGCAATCCCCTGCAAAGCAGAACCGACAATAAACAATAAAAGTGAAACAATTAAAGCTGCTTTATTGCTAATCTTTTGCCCAATTTTAGTCCAAATTGGGACGGCGACCGCCAAGCCCAACAGAAAAATTGCGACAATCCAGCCCATGAATTGCATCCCGTGCAAGTCAGCGATAATTGCCGGTATTGCTGTGTTGATAATCGTCGAATCTAGGCCCGAAATGACATTACCGAGCATTAAAGCGGCGGTCAGGCCGCGCAGCTGTTTTTGATTCATCTCAGTCCCCCGCTTAAAAAGCCAAGCCAAACTAATAACAAACCGCCCAAATAAGAGCAAACCGCGTAAAGGGTAAAGGCCCAGTATTTGCGATCGTGCCACAGGGCCAAGAGCTCACTGTTCAGGGTGGAAAAAGTAGTGTAGCCGCTGCCCACCAAGGCATAGACAAAGACTGGCAGCTTTAAGGCAAACAGCAGACCCAGGATAAAGGCCCCGCTTAAATTGATAAACAAGGTTGAAAAGGGAAAGTTGCTTTGCAGATGGCGCCCGCCCCACAGCGTAATTGCGTAGCGCAAAAGCGCCCCAGCAGCTGCGCCACAACCGGCTAGTAAAACAGTCATCAGGCAGCCTCCCATTTTTTAGTCAAAAATAAAGCCGCCTGCATCCCTAAAAAGGCAGCTAAAAAGCCTAAACAGACACTAGCCAGCCAGTAGAGCAAGGCAGAACCGTTTTGACCCACTTGCAGCATTTTTAAAGTGTCGAGGTTAAAGCTGGCACAAGTAGTAAAGGAGCCGACAAAACCGGTACTTAACCCCGTTCCCAGCCACTGACTGCTTTCCGCCAAATTCAAAAACAAATAGACCAAGAAGGCTAATAAAAAACAGCCGACTAGGTTGGCCGTTAAAGTTCCCCACTGCGACCAGCAATTATTGAGCAGAGCGCCGCAAGGCAATCATGAAAATTGACAAAATAATGAAGAGCCAAGCCACGACCTTGTTGAGCTTCACTTCATCGATCTTATTGGCCAATTTGGCCCCAAAGAAGCCCGCAATAATTGCACCAATGGCAATCACTAGGCCCCAATCCCAAGCCACATTCCCCTGCCGGGCATAGCCTAAAAGTGAGGTTAGCGCCGTGATGGCCATGATGACGGTGGAAGTGCCCACGGCTTCGTGCATTGGGTAGTGCAGGGCGAAAATAATGGCGACCAACATCATGACGCCGCCACCGGCACCAACTAGGCCGCTGATAATCCCAATCACCAGACCTAGGCTAAGCAAGGCCGCAGTCTGCCCAGCTTTGCTCAAGTGGGCACTTTTAACTTTGACTTGTTGACCGCCCCGCCGCAGCGTGGCAATGCCAGACACTAATAAGACGACCGCAAAAACAGACTTCAAAACGTTATCAGGGATGATACCGGCCCACTGGGCACCAAGCAGTGAGCCACAAATCGAACCGACAGTCAGCCACAGACTCGCCGTTAAGCGGACATTGCCAGCCCGGAAGTAGCCAATGGCAACGACAATTGATGTAATCACATCGACCAGCAAACTAGTCCCGATGGCGACGTGTGAACTCAAGGCAAAAAACAAGGTCAATGCTGGTACCACGACGCTGACGCCGGAAGCACCAATCAAGCTGGTAATCGAACCAGTGACCAGACCAATGAGCAAAGCACCAATAATTTGCCAAACATTCATTCCTTGCAACAACCTCCTACAAAGTTACTTCGCCAACAACGTTTCTTTCAAAAAAGGTTTTGACGCCGGCGACGTCCATCCCTTGCCCTAAGGCCCACATCAACTTGGTGATTGCGGCCTCACTAGTCATGTCACGGGCCGAGATCGCACCCTCGAGTAGTGCTTCGCGGCCTACCTCGTACTTGGTCAGGTCGC
>JAXGWL010000170.1:0-1934 GCA_040773345.1 Lactobacillus sp.
CCGTGTTTGTTTCAAACATAGCCACAAAGGCTGTGATGATGGAAAAAAGACTGACGATCAAGGTTGCCAGCAGGCTGGCGAAGTTGCTCAAGGTGCTGGTGTCGTTGGTCACCCGCGAGACAATCGCGCCGGCTGGTGTTTGGTCAAAATAGCGCAGGCCCAATTTATGCAAATGGTGGTACAAAGCTGAACGCAGACTTTCCAGCGTCTTTTCGGCGCCTAAGGCAAAGCCGTATTCGTAGCCAAATTGCAAAGCCGCCTTTAAAAGACTGCCCAGGCCATACAGCGCAGCCGCCCAAATAATGACGGCCAAAGTGGCCTGTTGTTTAACCAAAAAATGGTCCAAAAAATAGTGCAGGCCGTAAGGCAAAGCCATGTTGATCACCGACACGAGGAAGGCACCGACCATAGCCAGGCCAAAGACCGCCTTAAAGTTTTTCAGGTAGTGCAGCAAACGCCTTAAAATGCCAACTTGCTCTTTGGCCGGAATTGCCCGGGCCCAATCAGATTGTGTTTGTCTGTCCATGCTTAGCCCTCCTTGCCTGCAAATTCTTGCCGCCGCCACATGGCGGCGTACCAGCCATTTTCTGACAGCAAATCATTGTGACTGCCTCGTTCGATAATGCGGCCGTCCTGCAAGACCAAAATCAGGTCAGCTTGCATCACCGAGGTTAAACGGTGCGCCGCGACAATGGTCGTCTTGCCCTGCCGCTCACGGCGCAGTTCGTGCAAAATCTCTGTTTCGGTTTTAGCGTCAACAGCCGATAAGGCGTC
The DNA here is from genome assembly GCA_040773345.1 of Lactobacillus sp. GTDB lineage: Bacteria > Bacillota > Bacilli > Lactobacillales > Lactobacillaceae > Lactobacillus. The sequence continues at coordinate 775 of JAXGWL010000170.1, forward strand.
ATCTAAAATTAAGATCTGACTCTTTTTTAAAAGTGCCCGTGCAATAGACAAACGCTGCTTTTGGCCACCGGACAGCTCCACGCCATTTTGCCCCACCAAAGTTTGGTAGGCGGCCGGCAGGCCTTGGATGTCGTCGTGCAAGTCACTTTTTTTGGCCACGGCCTGGATTTCGGCCAAGGAAGCGTTGGCGTCGCTAAAGGCGATGTTGTTTTTGATACTGGTCGAAAACAAGAAGTTTTCTTGTGGCACGTAGGAAATTTGTCCGAGCAAGGTTCGCAGCGGGATGGTCCGGATGTCGTGACCGGCCAAAGTGATCTGCCCGTCGTAGCTGTCAAATTCCCGCAGCAACATCTGCAGCAGGGCCGTTTTGCCACTGCCGACGCGGCCAACCAGGCCCAAGGTCTGACCTTTTTTCAGGCGGAAGTTGATGTCGCGCAAGACGGCGTGGTCTGGTTCATCGGGATAAGCGAAACGGTTGATGCGAAAAACCAAGTCGCCCTGAATGTCACCGGCCTTTAAACCGGCATCGGCTTTTGCATTAGTAATCAAAGGCTTTTCCGCGAGCAGCTTTTCGATCCGGTCATAAGACGCAGCGCCCCGCTCCAAAATATTGAACAGGTAGCCGACGGCAAACATCGGCCAAACCATGTTGCCGATATAGGCGATAAAAGACACCAGCTGACCCACGCTCAAGGCGTGCGCATTGACTAGGCTCGAACCATAGACAATCGTGATCACATAAGTCAGGCCAATCAAGACCGTGCTCAAGGGGTCAAACAAGGCATCCCAGACAAAGACCTTTTTGTTGACCTGGATCGTTTGGTCAACCAGTTTGTCAAAACTAGCCGCGTCTGCTTTTCCCTGGCCAAAAGCCTTGAGGACCTTCATCCCTGTCATCGACTCTTGGGTTTTGTTGTTTAATTTGGAAAAGGCCACCTGGGATTTTTCAAATTCGTTGTGCAGGCGTTTACCGAGCCGCCAAGCGCCCCAGGCCAAAAAAGGCAGCGGAATGAGCGCAACAACGGTCAGCCGCCAGTCAGCAAAGATCAGCATGGCCACCAAGGTCGACAGTCCCATCACTAAGGAGTCGACCAGGGTCAAAACCCCGTCACCGGCCACGAACTGAATCGCGGTCACGTCATTAGTCGCGTGAGCCATCA
>JAXGWL010000171.1:0-1894 GCA_040773345.1 Lactobacillus sp.
AAAGGACAGGAGCAAAAGCAAAAAAGGTTAAGTTGTTTAAACAACTTAACCTTTTTTGCTTGACACAATTGTTTCTTCAGACCTCTTTTTTCTTGATGAGGCCAGTTAGAACGTATAAAACGGCAAAGATGACTAAAGCCGCCGTCATTGGGATGCGGTAGCTAGGCATCATCATTAGGAGCAAGATCATGGCAATAAAGAAAGCAATGATGAGGTAGTCGCTTGCTGGGAACAGTGGCAGCGCAAACTTTGCTCTTGCTTTTGTCTTGCGGCGGTAAATGAGATGCGTCACTATCATCACCAGCCAGATTAACAAAAACATGCTGGTGGTCGTCGCAGAGACAAAGCTGAAGGCTCTTTCCCCAATTGCAAAAGTAATCAGTGGCACCAAAGCAATAATGCCAGCAGAAAGGAGCAAGGCGTTTTGCGGTAATTGCCGGCGTGATAACCGACTCATTGTTTGATTAAACTTGCCTTCTCTGCCATAGCAGATTGAGAACAACAAACGCCCTGAGCTGTACAGAATTGTGTTGCAAGATGAGACCCCTGCACTAATGACAACGAGGTTAATAAATGAACTAGTGTTCTTGATGCCAGTAGCAGCTAGAGCCTGGACAAAGGGACTAGAGCTCGTTGCGACCCGCTGCCAGGGAATAACCAATAGCACGGCAATAATGGCCAAGACATAAAACAAAATAATTCTGATGGGCATTTCGTTGATTGCCTTGGGCATGGTCTTTTGTGGGTCTTTAGCTTCGCTTGCTGTGAAGCCAATCATTTCGATCCCCACAAAGGAGAAAATAACCATTTGAAAGCCCTGCAAAAAACCCTGTGCACCGTGTGGGAAGATTCCTGCTGGTGAGACAATTTTGCTAAACGAAACTGTCCCGTATTTTGTCTGTTGCTGAGTCAGGAGCATATAGCCGATCAAAATGACAAAACCAATGATCGTTGCAATTTTTAAAATGGAAAAGCCGAATTCTAGGTTGCCGAAGAATCTGACTGAAATGAGGTTGATGGCCAGTAATAAACAGATGGTGATAATTCCCGGCAGCCATAATGGCAAAGTCTTAAACCAATATCTGAAATACATGCCCAAAGCAATTATTTCAGTCATTGCGAGAGTTAAATAAGTGACCCAGTATAAGTAGCCGGTGACAAGACCCGCCCGTTGGCCTAAGAATTTTTCGATAAAATCAATATAGGAATGCTTATGCAAATCAGACAGGATTAGTTCCCCGAGAGCACGCATAAATAAAAACAAAACCGCACCAACAATAATGTAGGTCAGAATTACGCTCGTACCGGACCTTTGGATACTGTCTCCGACGCCCAAAAACAGCCCAGTGCCGATAGTGCCGCCTAAGGCAATCAATTGAATATGAGCATTGCTTAAGGAGCGGTTAAAACCATGTTTCTTTTCTTTTTCTTTCATACGATTTTGTGACACCAGATTTACTAGTTTAAAAGTTGATCCACCTTGCTTTTTAATGGCCAGTCTAGATAATATGGTGCTTTTTGCAGGTCCTGCCAAGAGGCCGCGCCCAACAAAGCTAAAAAACCAGCCAGCTGCTCACGCCAGTCATTAATCTGGTCAATTAGGGCAGGGGCACCACCAGTTTCAACCGTCTGCAAGAAGGTAGCAGCCACCCCAGCACCACTAGCGCCTAAAACGAGGCTCTTGATAACGTCTAATGGTTTGCAAATGCCACCAGAGGCGAAATAGTGCAGCTGGGGTACTTTTTGGGCCAGCAGTAAGCTAGCGGCCGTCGACAGGCCACAATCAGCTAAACCAGCGTATTTAAGTTGGCCACTGCGGGCTTGTTCAATCTGCACGAAGTTGGTGCCACCGGCGCCACCTAGGTCGACCCAAGTCAGTTCGTTTTTGGTCAGC
>JAXGWL010000172.1:0-1893 GCA_040773345.1 Lactobacillus sp.
ATCGCCGATCTGGCCAAGATCAATGAACTGCTTTTTAAATTGGTGGCGGCCCCTTACTTCACTGACAAAAATGTGGCCTCCGAAAAGCCGATTATTGAACAAGAATTGGCGTCTTACCAGGCCGATCCCGAGTGGCAGCTAGAACATACCTTGCTCAGGCAGCTGTTTGGCGACAGTCTCTTAGCGCAAGATATTGCTGGAAGTAGCGCGAGCCTTAACAAAATGACTAAGGCTTCTTTGTTAGTCTGTTATCAGGCAGGCTATCAGCCGGCTCGCATGACCTATGTTTGCTGTGGCGATTTTACAGCCAAAGAGCGGCAAGCAATGTTCAGACAGGTGGGGCGCCTCCAAAAAAAGCTCAGCAATCACCCCAGCGCCCAGCCTTTGCCAGCTAAAGAAGTCCGGCTGGTTAAAAGCAAAAAATTGCACGGACCAGATGGACTCGGTCGGTTTGCCTGTGCACTTAAGTTGCCAAACTTTAAGAATTTCTTAGACAATCGCGGTTTGGCCCAATTGCTGATTGAGATCATGTTAGAATCAAAGTTAGGCAGCATGAGTGTCTGGTTTGCCCGCACCCAACAACAAGGACTGGTTGCCTCACCGCTTGAGATGAATGTGACGCAGACCAGGCAGGGCAACTTTGCCGCCATTTATGGACTATCGGCACGTGCTGAACAAGCAGTGCAAGCAGTTCGCCAGGGGCTTTTGCAAGAGCCCATTACAGAGGCGGCTTTTAGACTGCAAAAAAGAAGCGTTTATGCTAATGCCCTGCGCCTGTTGGATGATTTGGCTCAGTTTGCGACAAACGCTGCTGAAAGCAGTTTAGATCACGAAGATTACTGGCAGACTTTACACGCGTGCATCAATTTTGGCTGGCCAGAATTTGAAAACTTGACGAAGCAAGTTCTGCAAGCGGGGCAATTTGTGCAAACGATTATGCTGCCCAACTAGGGTTAGAAAAGCAAACTATGGTATACTTTCACTTGAATTTTGTTAAAGAGCAGAGGTTTATATGGCAGATATCGGAGAAAAATTAAGCAGTGCAAGAAAAGCCAAGGGAATGTCGATCTCTGATGTAGAGCGGATTACTAAGATTCAAAGCCGCTATCTGACAGCGATCGAAGAAGACGATTATGACAAGCTCCCAGGCGATTTCTACGTACGGGCTTTTATCAGACAATATGCTAACGTGGTGGGCCTTGATGGCAAGAAGCTTTTGGAAAGTTACCACAAGGATGTGCCAGAGGCTAAGCCTGATGAGTACGTTGAAAATTCGATTGACAATAAGAGCGAAGAAGTTAAAAAGACGACCGAAAATAAAAAGGGTTTATGGCAGGCTTATCTGCCAAAAGTCCTCGGGATTATCGGCGCCTTAGTTGTCTTCATGCTGATTTACCTGGTCTTTTCAAGGATGTTTGGTGGCAGCAACCGCGGGGCAGCTAATAATGCCAACAACGTGACTGTGTCCGAGACCGGTAAGAAAAAACCTAAGCGTGTGGCAACGCCGGTCACTTCTGGCGTTAGAATTTCGAAAGTTGAACCTGGTGTCTACCGTGTCCGGGGCCTAAAGAGTAACCGCAAACTGGTGGTTTCAGCTGACAGTGCCACTTATACCCAAATTAGCGAGGACAGCAATTATACTTGGGCCAATAACCTAGATGAAGGGCAAAAGCATACCACTGATCTGCCTGCCGGCACCAAGCGGGTAACAGTCACTTTCAATAATGGGGCTGGTGCTCACATTAGAATTGGTGGTAAGCGGGTACCGTTCACGCGGGCCGCTGGCCGTTTGCAAATTACTTTGCTGATTGGTTCGGCCAAGAATACCAGCAGCAATAATCAAAGCCAAAGCTACACTGGCTATAGCAGCAACCAAACCACTGGTCAAACTGG
>JAXGWL010000173.1:0-1855 GCA_040773345.1 Lactobacillus sp.
AGGGCTAAAGCGGCCTTATCGCTGTTTTTTGGCATCGGACAGCTTCCTTTCTTTTTTCATTAATTATAGCCATATTATAGGAGCTTAAAAAATATTTTACAAATGGCAATAAAAAATATTTGCAAATGTAAGAAAACATGTTAGTATTGAGATGTCCAGAAAATAAGATTTGGAAAAAGGAGATTGCGCACATGACTGAATTCAACAAATACATCGACCACACTTTACTGGCCCCAGACGCAACTGAAGAACAAGTCGACAAGGTGATCAAGCAAGCCATTGATAACCACTTCCACACTGTGATGATCAACCCTTACTGGGTTGCTAAGACCCACAAGGCTTTAAAGGGCACGGACGTGGTTACTGCTACGGTTATCGGCTTCCCTCTGGGGGCAACCACGACAGCCAGCAAGGTCTTTGAAGCAACGCAAGCGATCGCTGACGGCGTTGACGAATTCGACATGGTCATGAACATCGGCGAAATGAAGGCTGGCCACTACGACGCAGTAAAAAACGACATCCAAGCTTTGGTTAACCTTGGTCATTCCCACGACAAGGTAGTTAAAGTCATCATTGAAACCTGTCTGCTGACTGACGACGAAATCACCAAGGCAGCTAAGATCGTTGCCGAAACTGGCGCAGATTTCGTTAAGTCCTCAACTGGCTTTTCAAAGGAAGGTGCCACTGTACACGGCATTAAGTTGATGGCCGCTGCTGTGAAGGGCACCAAGACCCAAGTTAAGGCCTCTGGCGGCATTCACTCAGCAGAAGAAGCACAAGCTATGATTGACGCTGGGGCTACCCGTTTAGGCGTCAGCCACTCAATGGCCATTATTGGCAAAGCTTAAAAAGCTTATCAATCATCATACAAAAAAATGCTTAGTTCCAAAGGGAGCTAGGCTTTTTTGTTTTATAATAAACTCAACGTTTTTTAAAGAAAGTCGTGCTGATCATGAAATTTGTCATTGCGCCCGATTCGTTTAAAGGTTCACTGACGGCCAAAGAAGTTGCCGAAGCGATTAAGACTGGCATTTCCAAAATTATGCCCAATGCTGACTGTGTGCTCGTGCCAATGGCCGACGGCGGGGAAGGCACCATGCAGGCTCTTGTTGACGCAAGCGCTGGTCGCATCCTGCACACGCCCGTGCACGATCCGCTGGGTCGCCTTGTCCAAACAAAGTTTGGTTTGCTAGGGGATGGCAGCACAGCCGTCATCGAAATGGCTCAAGCTAGCGGTCTCCAGTATGTCGATGACAAAACCCGCAATCCCATGCTGACGTCGACTCTTGGCACTGGTGAGTTAATCAAAGCAGCCTTGGACCAGGGCGTAACACAAATCATCATTGGCATCGGCGGTTCGGCGACAAACGACGGCGGAGCCGGGATGGCTCAGGCTTTGGGCGTAAAACTGCTAGATGAGCAGGGCCAAGAATTGGAGCCAGGTGGTGGCAATTTAGGCAAGCTGGCGAAGGTAGATCGTAGTGGTTTAGACCCCAGTCTTGCTGCTGTCAAAATACTGGTTGCCAGCGACGTGACGAACCCGCTGACTGGGCCTGACGGTGCTTCAGCCGTATTTGGCCCGCAAAAGGGCGCCAGTTCTGAGCAAGTCAAATTCTTAGATCAAAATTTAAAGCACTACGCGGACATAGTCGCGCCTGACTTGGCCACCAAACCTGGTGCCGGGGCCGCCGGTGGTTTAGGCTTTGGCCTCATGGCTTTTACCAACAGTAGTTTTCAAAAAGGCGTCGACTTGGTGATTGACCAGGTCGGCTTGCGGCAAAAAATGCAGGGCGCGGACTTTGTCATCACCGGTGAAGGCAGCATTGACCGCCAGACCAAGTTTGGCAAGACACCT
>JAXGWL010000174.1:0-1840 GCA_040773345.1 Lactobacillus sp.
CAAAATCTAGCGTAGAGCAAGTGCCGCACGGCGTGTTCTGCCCCGCCGATGTAGAGGTCAACTGGCAGCCATTGCTTGAGCAAGTCGTAGTCGGCTAGCTGGTCGTTGTCGTGGGGGTCGACATAGCGCAGGTAGTACCAGGATGAGCCGGCCCAGTTGGGCATGGTGTTGGTTTCGCGTTTGCCGCGGCGGCCGTTTTTGTCAACTACGTTGACCCAGTCGGTCAAGTTGGCCAGTGGACTTTCCGGCGTGCCAGACGGCTTGATGTCTTTGGCCTTTGGCAAAAGCAGTGGCAGCTCGTTTTCAGGAACCAGCGTGGTTTCGCCATCTTCCCAGTGGATAACTGGAATCGGTTCACCCCAGTAACGCTGGCGGCTGAAGTCCCAATCCCGCAGCTTGTAGTTGACTTTGCTTTGACCTGCGTGGTGGTCTGCCAGCCAAGCGATCATTTTTTGCTTGGCCGCTTCGTTGTTTAAGCCATTCAAAAAGTCTGAGTTGATGTGAGCGCCATCGCCAGTGAAGGCTGCCTTGGTGAGGTCGCCGCCTTTAATGACGCGGTTGATTGGCAGGCCAAACTTTTTGGCAAAGGCGTAGTCACGCTCATCATGAGCTGGCACGGCCATAACGGCCCCTGTGCCATAGCTAGCCAATACGTAATCAGAAATCCAAATCGGCACTTCCTTGCCGTTAACCGGGTTGATGGCGTAGGCACCAGTGAAGACCCCAGTCTTATCCTTATTTAAGTCCGTTCGCTCCAAGTCAGACTTCGACTCAATCTGCTTGATGTAGGCGTTCACCTCAGCACGGTGACCGTCAGTCGTAATTTCTTGCACCAGTTTGTTTTCTGGGGCCAGCACCGTGTAAGAGCAGCCAAACAAAGTGTCGGGCCGGGTCGTGAAGACGTCAAAGCTCTTGTCGCTGTTTTTAATCCGGAAGGTAATTTGCGCACCCTCGGAACGACCGATCCAGTTGCGCTGCATTTCCTTAACTGGTTCTGGCCAGTCCAGTTCGTCCAAGTCCTCTAGCAAGCGGTCGGCGTAGGCCGTCATCTTCAGCATCCACTGCCGCATGTTGCGCCGGTAAACTGGGAAGCCGCCCCGTTCGGTCTTGCCGTCGATCACTTCTTCGTTAGCCACAACCGTGCCTAAATCTGGTGACCAGTTGACCGGCACTTCGGCCTCATAGGCCAGGCCGTTTTTGTACATCTGTTCAAAGATCCACTGGGTCCACTTGTAGTAATTCGGGTCGCTGGTCTTAATCTCGCGGTCCCAATCATAGGAAAAGCCCAAACGGTTTAACTGCTGCTTGAAGTGAGCAATATTTTGGTCGGTAAAAGTAGCCGGATCGTTACCGGTCTGCAAGGCGTACTGTTCGGCCGGCAGACCAAAAGCATCCCAGCCCATTGGGTGCAAGACGTTATAGCCCTGAGCCCGCTTCATGCGCGCCACGATGTCGGTGGCCGTGTAGCCTTCGGGGTGTCCCACGTGCAGGCCCTTGCCTGATGGGAATGGGAACATGTCCAAAGCATAGTAATTCTTTTTCTTCGGGTCAGTACCGGTCTTAAAAGTTTTGTGTTCAGCCCAGTACTTTTGCCATTTTTTCTCCACAACTTTATGGTTGTACATTGTCGTCCTCCTAAACTGGCCCAGCTAAAAAGCAAAAGAGCATGGTTATTAAACCATGCTTGTGCAACGCTGATAAAAATCAGTAAGTCAAGGTCATTCAACCTTATATACTACTCGCCTAGCCGTCATTTTACAAAAAAGGGCCTAGCTTATTTAACTTGGTTGAGTTGGCCGTCCAGCATGCGGTAGATATGCTGACTGTATTTTTCCAAGCG
>JAXGWL010000175.1:0-1839 GCA_040773345.1 Lactobacillus sp.
ACGTTATGGGCAACAAAGATCGTCCCCGCTAAAATTTTGCGGATTCTTTTGGCAAAATGAGCAAAGACTGGCTGGCCCTTAACGTCAGCATTCTTAATGCCGGTTAAATTTTCAACGGCTGTCGGAATCCGCCGTTGTGGGTTGATTAAAAAAGAATAGGTTTTCACGACCCGGCGATGTTTGATCAACGCACAGCCAAACTGGATAATCCGGTCGTGCTGCAAACGCTGGGTACCGGTGGTCTCGAGATCAACCACGGCGAAGACATCATCCTCAAAAGCTCGCTCCAAAATAGCCACCTCCTAGTTCAGATTGACTCTAACGCATTTTCTAGCGGCAAGCAAAATCAGATAGGCGCCGGTCACTTTACGACCCGTAAACTGCGCCAAGGCTTGTGCGTACAAGGCCAACTGTCCCCGGTAGCGTTTTTTGATGGCCGCAATACTGGCCGTTTCATTTTTTGGGTCGACCTGATCGGTTTTATAGTCAAAAAGCAGCTCACCATCTGCCTCATCAAAATAGCCGTCAATCGTCCCGTGGAGCAGCACCTGGGCCTCTCGATCAGAAAAGCCGGCTTGCAATTGCTGAGCCGGAATTAGGCTTGAAAAGGCTACTTCACGGTGCAGACGTTCAGGATGTTGATAAAAAGGCCGGGCAAAGTCAGACTGAACAAACCAGGCAAGGGCGCCCCGGCCAATTTTTTGGGCCAATTCTGGCGCAAGTTTGCCTTGTTTGACCAAAGCAGCAATTTCTTGCGTCAAATCCGGTTTTTGATCAGCATAGGGATAGTACTGCAAAACTAGGTGCGCAGCGGTACCTAATTCAGCACCGGTAAAACCGCTTTGAAATAAAAAGTCCGGGTGTTCATCCAAGGGTTGCAAATAACGATTGTTGCTTCTAAGCAAATGGCTATTCGCTAAAGCCTGTTCGTCGGGGTCGGCCAGTGCACGTTTTATTTCAGACACTGACTGATAGGCCGGCATGACCGACGCGTCAGCGTACGGGTACTTAAAACTAAACAACTGTTGGGCAGTGGCGAGCAATGCAGTCTGCTGCTTTTGCTTTTGGGCTGCTTCTTGCTGTTCCTGCTCAGCCGGCTCGTTTTTAATAGTTGCCATAACAAGATGCTTTTGCTCCAAGGCTTGGTCAATATCTGTGACATCGTGCTCTAGCTCACCGTGCCAAGGTAAACAGCGCCCCACGAAGTCTAGCGGCATCTTGGCCGCTAGCGGATTGAGCGGCTTATTTAAACTAGCCATCGTCTGCTGGTAGCGCGGTAGCCGCGCCACCAAAATCAACTTTTGCTGAGCGCGCGTAAGCGCAACATACAGAATGCGACTTTCTTCTTCCAAACTAGCCCGTTTTTGTTTAATGTTGGCCGCGGCCTTGACGAGACTGTCGATCTTAAAGTCGCGGGCTTTAACAGTCAGGCCCAGACTATCACCGGCAAAGAGGTAATCCGCGTTTTGGTCTTTTTGCTGGAAACCATGCGTGAGCCCTAAGTAAAAGACGATTGGAAATTCCAGTCCCTTGGCGCCGTGAATCGTCAGCAAGCGCACCGCATTGCCAGAATCACTGCCTAACAGCGGTTGGGCCAAGTCACGTTGCGTTTTGCGCATGCGTTCAATGAAGTTGACAAACTGGTAAAGGCCCTTGAAGCCAGCACTTTCAAAAGAACTGGCCCGCTCGTAGAGGCTTTCCAGGTTTACCCGCCGCTGTTGGCCGTTCGGCAGGCTGGTCATAATTTCTAACAGGTCCGTTTTTTCATAAATCGTCCAGATTAATTCTGAAATCCGGTGCTGAGCCGCAAAATCGCGCAAGTCAGTCAGTAACTGCAAA
>JAXGWL010000176.1:0-1839 GCA_040773345.1 Lactobacillus sp.
GGGTTTTTGCTAAGTATGTCAAAACCAACATGACCTTTAGCGACATGGTGGGCCTGGCAATTAATTACCGCGACTGCACCAGCACCATTGATAGTGGTCACATCCAAGGCCATGATGCTTGGATCGGTGGCGCGGCCATGCAAGTTGCACCCACCAAGGAATTGCAGCGTGTTTCTGACTTAGTGCGGACTAATCTCGACCTTAAAGAAGAACGCTTGCGCAACCAAGAGACCAGGCAAAACAGACTGAATCGCAAGCACCACTTAAAATGGAGCGACCCCACTGCTTTTGACAACTATATTATTTACGAGGAACACTCACACCAGCCATGGAATGGCTAAAAGGAGGCAATGCCGATGAAGAATAGTTATTTTCCAGTAATTTACGGTGTGTTATCCGCCTTTTTAGGCTTTGTGGCCGTTTTCTTTGTCTGTCAACGCAGCTTTCACTTGAATTTGCAAGTCAACTTGCTGGTCAGCGGACTGTGCGCACTGGTCTTTTTCGTCTGGTCATATTTCCGGGGACATGCCAGCTCTGAGATCAAACGAATTACGGCGAAGTACAAGCTGACTGACCAGGATTTGGCTAAAATCACCGGCCTGAAGGCTAGTGACTTTCCGATCTACCACAACAAGCTCCAGTTGATTTTACCGAAAAGACAATGGCCGCGCGTGTTGGCTGCCTTGCAAGCCTTTGAGAAAAAGCAGGAATCTTAATTTTTTAACTATTGAAAGGATGATTAGGCTGTGAGCCTTCTGACAGTGACGCATTTAGCGCAAAGTTTCGAAGACAAAACACTATACAGTGATGCTTCTTTTGTGTTAAACCCACATGACCACATGGGGGTGACTGGGCAAAATGGCGTCGGCAAGTCGACCTTGGTTAAAATTTTGACCGGTAAAATGATCCAGGATGAAGGCAGCGTTAAATGGCAAAACAAGGTCAAAGTTGGTTACTTGGACCAGTATGCTCATTTGGTTCCGGGGCTGACCATCAAGGCCTTTTTGCAGACGGCTTTTACTAAGCTGTATGACATGAATCAACGCCTGGCCAAACTTTACGAAGACTACGCTGCAGCCGGTGACGATAAGCTGCTGACCAAAGCCGGTCAGCTGCAGACTGACCTGGAAGAAGCCGGCTTTTACGAACTCGACACCCGCATCGATCAGGTGGCTAGTGGCTTGGGCTTGGCCGAGCTTGGCTATGATCGTGACGTCGCAAAGTTGTCCGGAGGCCAGCGCTCGAAATTGATTTTAGCTAAGTTGTTGCTGCAGCAGCCCGACGTCCTCGTTTTAGACGAACCAACCAACTACCTGGACGTCAACCACATCGCCTGGCTGGTCGACTATTTGAATGATTTTACGGGTGCTTTTATCGTCGTTTCCCACGATTATGACTTTTTAGGCCAAATTGCCAACTGTATTATCGACATCGATTTTGGCACGATTACCCGCTACACGGGTAGCTTAAAGCAGGCGATGAAGCAAAAAGATGCTGATCGTCAGACCTACCTCAAGGCCTATGCCAACCAGCAGCGTAAGATTGCCAAGACCAAGGCCTACATTCGCAAAAATAAGGCCGGGACGCGGGCTAAGAGTGCAAAGTCACGGGAAAAGCAACTGGCTCGCATGGACGTGTTGACGCCACCGCAAACGGCGCGAACGGCACATTTTCGCTTCCCGTATGTGGCTACTGCCTCCAATTTGCTTTTACAGACCCGAGACTTAGTGATTGGCTACGACCAGGCTTTAGTCAAAGCTGCTTTCAACTTTTCCGTCGGTAAAAATGAAAAGGTGGCGGTGACTGGCTTTAACGGCATCGGGAAGACGACGCTGCTGA
>JAXGWL010000177.1:0-1815 GCA_040773345.1 Lactobacillus sp.
TCAAGCGACTCGCTTCTGGCGCCAGGCCGTGCTGCCGACAAAGCATCGGCAGCCACGACCAACTCAGCAATAAAGGACAGCGGTGGCACATCACCGTGGTGAGAGGCAATGGTGTTGACGACAATATCAGGTTCATGATACCTTTGCGCCAACTCAACGCCAATCTCAACGTGCGAGCCTTCCAGCTCGTGGTCGATTGCCTTGCCAATATCGTGTAATAATCCCGCACGCACCGCTACTTTTTCATCTAAACCGAGTTCAGCAGCCATCACGCCAGACAAACGTGCAACTTCAATTGAGTGCGCCAAAACATTCTGACCATAGGAAGTCCGGTATTTAAGCCGCCCCAGCAGCTTAACCAGCTCAGGGTGCATCTTGTGAATGCCTAGCTCAATCAAAGCCCTTTCACCAGCCTCGTAAATGTCATCGTTGACTTCTTTACGAGCCTTATCGACCATTTCCTCAATCCGGGCAGGATGAATGCGCCCATCCTTGATCAGACGCTGCAGAGCCCTTTTGGCAATTTCGCGCCGAATGGGGTCAAAGCCACTGAGGGTGACAATCTTGGGCGTATCATCAATGATTAAATCAATGCCTGTCAAGGCTTCAAAGGAACGAATGTTACGTCCTTCCCGCCCAATAATCCGGCCCTTCATATCATCATTGGGCAGCGTAATCACTGAAACGGTGGTTTCAGCAACTGTATCGGCTGCACTGGTCTGAATAGCCTGCACAATCACCTTGCGGGCAAAATGCTCGGCCTTGGCCTTGTACTTCTCATTGCTTTCAGAAATCAGCTCTGCCCGTTCTTTGACAAGTTGGTCGGAAAGATCATTTAAAACGATCTTCTTCGCCTGGTCAGGTGTAAGGCCAGCTACAGCTAGCAGTTGCTCTTGCCGTTGTTTAACAAGCTCTTGCGCTTTAGCCTGGGCCTCTTGCACCTTTTGTTCAAAAAGCTTGGCCTTTTCCTGTTTTTGCGTGAGTTCTGTCTGTTCTTGCGCTAGCACTGTTTTTTGGTGGTCCAAATCATCGTGATACTGCTGCAGCTTGTTTTTACGAAGATCAAGCTGACTTTGTTCTTCCTTCAGCTGGTCTTCTTGCTGCCGCCGATAATTGCGAATCTCTTCCTGAGCCTCAAAAATCTTCTCTTTCTTAGCATTTTCGGCCTCTTTTTTAACCGCCTGAGCAACATTTTTCTGGGCGGCTACTTCGGCCTTCATAGCTTCGACTTGCGTCTTGGCATTAGCTAAAAGGTGATCAGCGTCACGCTGCGCATTGGCAGCAGCCCGCTCCCACTTGTGCTTACGGACCAGGTAGCCCAACAGGCTGCCTAGTAAGATGGAAATAATAGCGACAGTAGCGGACAACAAATATATTTCGTTCATTTTACTATCGCCTTTTTACTTTTTCAGAATTATCCACACAGAAACATGATAATAGTCTTTAAAATTGTTGTCAATTTGTAATAAAAGAGTAAAAAAGAGACCCGCCTTGCTCGGCGGATCTTTTTTTACTTCTGTTCAGCTTTTTGCTTATCTGCACTGTCAGCTGCCTGTTTGGCTTTAATTTTCTCCGGATCCTCTTTGTCAGCAATGCTCTTGGCGTCGATGCCATAGGCCTTTCTAACCTTAGTCATCAGTTCAGCAAACACTTCCGGGTGATCGGCAAGATAAGCCTTGGCATTTTCTCGCCCTTGGCCAATTCGTTCATCATTGTAGGAATACCAGGAACCGGCTTTGTTGACCAGGTCTTTTTCCACTGCCATGTCTAGCAACTCGCCAGTTTGCGAGATGCCTTCGCCATACATGATGTCGA
>JAXGWL010000178.1:0-1814 GCA_040773345.1 Lactobacillus sp.
AATTTAGAGGTCTACGGCAAACGTTTTGCTCGTGAAAATGGAGCTGTTTGGTCGCGGGACTGTCATTTGCTTGCGCGGCAGGCTGTGTTGCGGCGCCGTGTTTTTAAATAGCGGAAGATAGACGCCCGGCCTTTGCTTCACTATAATTAAGGTAATTAAAATAACAAAAACTGGAGGAAGAACTATGACAGTTGGCAAAAAGAAACTAACAACAGTTTTGGCTGCCTGTGCCTTGGCTTTGTCTACAGTTGCCGGCGCGGCACCTGTTTCGGCGGCTGCTGAAACACCGATGTCTGGCGTCTTGACTGTCAGATATTTTGGTCGGGGCAAGGTCCGGCTGGTTGACCAAAATGGCCACTTTCAAAACCAGTATGTTGCCCACCTCAGTCAGTGGCGGGTCTTCGGCATGCGTCAGATTAATGGCAAGACCTATTACCGCATTGGCAATGAGCGCCAGTATGTGCCGGCCCAATACACCAATTGGGGCGATCGCAGCCAACAACCAGTAAACAGCGCCGAGCAGCCTTTAAACGGTGTGGTCCAGGTAAACTATGCCGGCCGAGGCTCCGTACGCCTGAAAGACGGTAGTGGTCACTTTGTCAACCAATATGTAAAAAAGAATAGTCGCTGGCATGTTTTTGCCAAAAAGACGGTGAATGGCGTCACCATGTACCGCTTAGGCAATGACCGGCAGTGGTTGCCAGCGATGTATGCCAGTTGGGTTAGCTCGATTGCTGCCAATTTGCCACAAAGCGGGACGCATTTTCAAAAAGCAGCCATTACGCTGCCTAGCGGCTATACGCGTGAGAACCTGCTCGCAGCCTACCGGAATCCCAATAGCACTGCTGCTAATGCAATTAAGCAAGCTTCGGCAATTGGGATCCGCAGCAACATCTTTGTCGCTGAAAACTCAGCTGACAACAATCAGGCAGTCAACCCAACTAATTTGACGCCAGCCCAGCAGCAGGAGATTTCTGACTTTGCGGTGCGCGTCTTAAACTCAGCGCGCAGCCAAATCGGCTCCCAGCCTTTTTACGTCAATCATGATATCCAGCAGCTGGCCAACGATGTGGCGACTGAATATCAAAACAACAATAAAGGCATTAATGACGCCAGCCACTACATTGAAGGCTTGGAGCGGGCCGGTCGCAAGAACGGCTTGAACACCGTCGGCAACCAAATTGAAGATGAGGGCGGTTTTTATGCCGGCGACTCCATCTCGATGTCGACTTTAAAGGCTTACGTCTACTGGAACATTGAACAGATGTTGTTTGGTGGGGCCATTAGCGATAACGGCCCATTCTATGAGTACTACCACGCTGGCGACCTGATGAATGTGCGGGGCTGGCCAGATGATGGCGAAGGTGGTCCACTGGCCGTGAGCTTCTCGCGCCAAGGCAACTTGGTCTCATCACACTTTATCCATGTGAGCCAGGCGGTTTACGATTACTGGAAGTAGTTTTTAAAGGAGAAAAGACAATGCCATTTGTACATATTGAACTGATCAAAGGCCGCACGCCTGAGCAAATTACGGCCATGATGAAAGACGTCACTGAGGCCGTGCATAAGGACACCGGTGCTCCTAAAGAACACATTCACGTCATTATCCGTGAGCTGGACAAGCACACTTACGGCAACAACGGCGAGTGGCGCGCTTAGTTAAAACAAAAAAAGGGCCTGCACTGAGTGCAGGCCTTTTTTGTTTGCCTTTTTTTATTTACTGCTTTTGGGCTTTTTCCTTATTTTCAATCCGGATTAAGACAACAGCCATAAGAACGCCGACCAGCGCCATGATTGCCTCGGTGACAAAGATC
>JAXGWL010000179.1:0-1809 GCA_040773345.1 Lactobacillus sp.
AGGTAGTCAACGTTGGTCGTGACGACGCCCTTGAGCAGACCCATATCTTCGAGCTTGGCTAAGGCCTTATGGCTCACCGTGGGCCCGTTGTGAAAAATGGTATCGATGAAAATGCGGTGAAAGCCCTGGTAAAAACGCTGTGGCTCCTGCTCTAAGCTGCTTTCCGAGGAAAGATTGCTGCTGGTGCGGCCAGCTAAATGCTGCAGGTCGGGGATGCCGGCGTTGGTGGAAATGCCAGCGCCCGTAATGGCATAGACGTTTTGACTTTGTTTAATTAAAGAGGCCAGTTTGTCGGCGCTGGCGGTTTTGTGGTTAAAAAGCATGGTTGTTCACTTCCAATTTGTGCTGGGAACAAGTAATAAAACAAATTTTTACAAGCTTTAATATTAGTGTAATCAAACAATTTTCGCCACAAAAAAAGCCGCCAGCAGCTTAAACCTGCTAGCGGTCTTTAGTTTAAGCCCATTTATTTAAAATTAACTGGGCGATTTCCCGGTAATGCGACTCTAAGACAAAGTGGCCGCCGTTGAGCAAGTGAATGTCCACGTTGGGGTCGTCCTTGGCAAAGGCTAAAGCCCCTTGGTAGACAAAGCTTTCGTCGTTCCTACCCCAGGCAGCGATCAGGTCGGGCTTAAAGGCGCGCAAGTAGGACTGAAAGCGTGGGTAGTTTTTAAGGTTGGTTTGATAGTCATAAATTAAGTCGGACTGGCGCTCAGCGTAATCAGGACTTTCAGTGTAGTGGATGTCCAAAGTCAGGCCGTCGGGACCCACGCTGCCGGGCTTTTCACCAGTCAAATACTGGCGTTTAATTGCTTCTGGCGAAAAAGCAGCTTTAAATTTTTCTCGCAGTTGCGGTGTTGGGTGTTGCCAGTATGCCTTGCGCGCGGCCCACTTTTTGCCTAAGCCTTCTTCATAGATATTGCCGTTTTGGCTGACAATGCCTAAGACCTTGTCAGGCATGTGATCAGCAATGTCGAAGCCGATGGGCGCACCGTAGTCAAAGACGTACAGGTAGAATTTTTGTACGTGCAAAATGTGCAGGAAGTCGCTGACATACTTGGTCTGGTTCGCAAAGGTGTAGTCAAAGTCTTGGTGGTTGGGTGCGCTAGAGCGGCCAAAACCAATGTAGTCAGGCGCAAGGACGTGGAAGTCATGCGCCAAAAGTGGCATCAAATTGCGAAACATGTGGCTAGAAGTTGGAAAGCCGTGCAGCAGCAAAAAGGTTGGTTTGGCAGGATCACCGTCTTCCCTAAAAAAGATGTTCAAGCCGTTAAGTGTGACAGTTTTAAATTGCATATTAATATCCTTTGCTCAAAAGCTCTGTCTACCTAATCTAGCTGTGTCGGAGCTGATTTGCAACTACCTTTGTTCTTAAAAACTGTTGACAAATCCTTCACAAGAGTTTAATCTTGGTCTCAAGTCAATTTAATACTTTTGCTTTGAAGCAGACAAACAGCCATGTAGCTCCCCTGCAGCGAGTCCTAGTTGGTGCAAGAGGACGGGGCCAGCGCACGGTGAATATCCCTGCGGAGCATTATTTTTCTGATGAGTAAGAAAAAATGGTAGCACCCATTATCGTGCCAGCGTATCGCGTTTATTAACGCCGCAAGCATAGAGGCAGCTTTTGGGCTGTAAAACTGGGTGGTACCACGCTTTTTGGCGTCCCTGCAGAAACACTTGTTTTCTGCAGGGCTTTTTTTTGCCATCAAAAGGAGGATTTAGGATGAAACACAGTCACACGAGCTGGCGCAGCCTGCTCACTACGGCATCATTGCTCTTTGGGCTCTTTTTTGGGGCGGGCAACTTGAT
>JAXGWL010000180.1:0-1770 GCA_040773345.1 Lactobacillus sp.
GGCACCGGCGTTCATAAAGACCGCGCCACCGACAGAGCCAGGGATTCCGGCGGCAAATTCCAAACCACTCAAACCAGCGCGACCAGCGGCAAAAGAAGTATCGATAATCCGCGCGCCAGCTTGCGCGGTCACCACATTGTCTTTAACTTCTATTTTATTCAACTTGGTCAAAATCATCGTCAAACCCTTAATGCCGCCGTCGCGGATGATTAGGTTGGACGCGTTGCCGATGACAGTCAGCGGCACTTTTTGTTCACGACAAGCGTTGACCAGTGTCCTAACTTGCTCGACGTTTTCCGGAAAAACCAGCATTTCGGCTGGCCCACCCGTTTTGGTAAAGGAAAAACGGCTCAACGGCACGTTTTTTTGAATTTTAATCTTGGGATCATTTATCTTCAGCACTTGCCCGCACTCCTTTTCTTGTTCAGCACTTAATATCATACCGCAAAGGCCTGTTTTAAACATTAATGTATAATACTTTTATAAAAGATAAGGAGGAGCAAATGAACTTTGTCGCAATGGACTTCGAAACCGCCAATCGCTACCCAGAAAGTGCCTGCTCGCTGGCCTTGGTGGTAGTGCAAAATAATGAGATTGTCGACCGTTTTTACAGCGTAATCAACCCGCAAATGACCTTTGATGCCCGCAATATTAAAATCCACCAAATCACAGCAGCAGACGTCAAAGACGCGCCAACTATGGAAGAAGTCTGGGCCAAAATCAATGGTCTCTTCAGGCCAGGCATGCTAGTGGCAGCACACAATGCTCGTTTCGATGCTAACGTTCTGGCGAAGTCCTTAGCGCGTTATGGCATTAAACGGCCCCACTACCTGCTCATCGACACCTTGGCCACCGCCCGCCGCTTTGAACCGGGTCTAAAAAACTACAAGCTCCAAACGGTTTCTGCCGCAGTTGGCGCTGACTTGTGGCACCACCACAACGCTTTAAGTGACAGCGAAGCTTGTGCAGAAATTTTGCTTTCTGAGTACAAAAAAATGGGCCGAGAGCCCATTGAAAGATTTATTAAGCAGATTTAACGTCCTGCCACCATTGTTTGGCCCGCGCACCAACTGCTTTGACCGCTAAGGTTCTTTTAGTTGAGTCCCAACTGTCGTCGACACGGCGCAGGGTTAACTCTAAAAAGTTGGCGGGCAGCTGGTCTTTGACATATTGGGGCCATTCCATCACAATCAAGCCATTTTCGGCAAAATAGCCTGGCAGGTCGATGCTAGACAAATCACCGTTTTCCAGACGGTACATGTCCATGTGGAAAAGTGGCATTTTGCCTTCACGATACTCGCGTACGATCGTAAAGGTCGGGCTTTTAACCGGTCGGCGAATGCCTAATGCCCGGGCAATTCCCTTTGTAAGCGTCGTTTTGCCAGCACCTAAATCGCCTGCTAACAACAACAGGTCGCCACCCTTAGCGGTGGCGCCTATTTTTTTGCCCAAATTAATCATTTCTTGGGCAGAGTTAATCTGCAGAGTCGCACTCATTAAACTAGTCCTCCTGTGCTTGGGCAGCTGTCAAAATACCCGTCAAATATATGTCTTCTACTTTGGCCCCACGCGACAAGTCGTTGATTGGCGCCGCAAGGCCTTGCAAGACAGGGCCGACTGCGGTGTAGCCACCCAAACGTTGGGCAATCTTATAACCAATATTAGCTGCCTGCAGGTCTGGGAAAACAAAGACGTTGGCATGACCGGCCACTTTAGAACCTGGTGCCTTTAGGCTGCCAACTTCTGGCACGTAAGCTGCGTCAAACTGCA
>JAXGWL010000181.1:0-1663 GCA_040773345.1 Lactobacillus sp.
ACTTTGAGCCGCTTCGACTTTGCCAGGTGCGACGCTTTCCAAAGCTACCTCTACTTGCCGCGCATAAAAAGGAAAAACGCCCAGCGTCAGTGGCACCAAGGCTGCCTTCATGCCAATTTGCGTCCCCACGATTCTTTGGGTCACCGGTGCCACAAAAGCAAGCAAAATAATGAAGGGAATTGCACGGAGAATCGAGATCAGTTTATCGCAGACCGCGTACCAAAAGCTGTTTTCTTGGATGCCACCCTTCTTGGTCAAGACCAAGGCCAACCCGAAGAAGATGCCTAAGACCCCGCCAAAAATAGCCGACCAAAAAGTCATAAACAGGGTTTGAAAAATGGCCGTGCCCCAGCCAGCATCGCCACCCCAGCCGAGCTGGATGACATTGGGCATGATTTTTGTGAAAAAATTGAGCATGTTACGCTTCTCTCCTCTCTAAAACGGTCACAGAGACACCAGCTTGCTGCAAAAATTTTTTGGCTTCTGTCCGTTGCTCGCTGCTACCAGTAACGGACACTAGCAGCGTGCCAATGGCCTCACCAGCCAACAGCTCGACGTTACCGTACAGCATCGAGGCCGAAACGCCCAGTTTTTTGTAAAGTTCGATAATGATCGATTGGGTGACGTTATCCAGCGAATAGACTAGCTCAAAGATTTCCTGGTCTGGCGCCAAGTGATCCAGGTCCAAATGATCAAGCGTGGCCAGTGCCTGCTCACCCCCACCGACAAACCGTTTAGTCGTCTCATTTTGCGGGTGCAAAACCACGTCCCGCAATTTACCTTGTTCGACTACGCGCCCCTTTGCCATGACGGCAATCTTATTGGCCATCCGCTTGACCGCGTCCATCTCGTGCGTAATGAGTAGGATCGTCAGTCCAGTTTCTTTATTAAGCTTCGCCAGCAGGTCTAAAATCTCGTTGGTGTTTTCTGGGTCAAGGGCAGACGTTGCCTCATCCGAAATCAGGATGTCCGGTTCGTTGGCTAAAGCCCGGGCAATCGCCACTCTCTGTCTTTGCCCACCAGAAAGCTCCTGGGGAAATGCGGCGGCCTTACTCTTTAGTCCCACCAGATCTAAAAGGGCCAGGCCTCTTTTTTCTAATTCCGTGTCGGATAGCTGCGTCTGCTTCAAAGCAAACAAAACGTTTTCTAAGACTGTCGTTTCATCTAAAAGGTTAAAGGATTGGAAAATCATCCCAATCTTGCGGCGAGCCAACTGCAGTTTCTTATTAGAAATCACCCGCTGGCCATCTTTGACAAAAGTGGCCCCGTTAACCGTTACAGAACCAGCCGTCGGCTGTTGCAGGAGGTTGACCGTCCGGACCAAAGTTGACTTGCCAGCACCGGAAAAGCCAACAATACCGTAAATGTCGCCTTTTTCAACCGTCAAACTGACGCCACGCACAGCGTGCACATTTTCCTTCTTGCGCTGGAAAGCGACCACCACGTCTTTTAATTCGATGATTGCCATGAAATTGCCTCCTACTTAATCTTTAAATTCCAAGCGGGAATTGTTGGCCGACCGTAAAACTTATGCAACAGCTTAGCGACCTGCTTGGTTTGATAGGCTTTCACAACGTCTCGGTAGAGCCGGTTCTTGCGCCTGTCCTTTTTAGCCGCGATGATGTTGATCCACTGCTGTGAGTCCTTATTAACGGGTTCAAGG
>JAXGWL010000182.1:0-1661 GCA_040773345.1 Lactobacillus sp.
CCAAACTGGCATGGTTTCTGACGGCTACTGAAACGGCTTTACTGAAAGCCATGTCCGCTTCTTTTGAACCATCAACGGACACTTGAATATGCTTATAATTCGAAAACATGTTTGCCACCTTTCAATGTTTTTCCTACACATATTCTAACAAAAAAATAAGCGCTGGCCGAATCATTTGTGCTCAAGTTGTAAACCCAGATTCAGGATCAGCAGGCAGGCTAAAATCAGGGTGACCACGTTCCAAAGCTTCTTGCCAACTAGGAGAATGATAAGCCCAAGCAGGGCAACTATTAGCAGCCCGCAGGCTGAAAGAGAAAATAGCATTTCATGGTGACCACCTGTCGCTAAGGAAAGACTGTGCCTGTGCAGCCAAAAATAGGCTGCGGTAACCAGCAGCAAGATAATGAAGATAGCCATAACGATTTTAATGAGCATTTTTTCGGCCTCAATAATCCATAAAAAAAGCAGCCTCCAATGAGGAGACCGCCATTTAATTTGCTAAAGAAATTCGAGTTGATATGCATCATGACGTTGTTGAACCCGCAGTGTTCAAATATTGAGCCCGTAGCGCAGTGAATATGGATCCTGGCTCGACCAGTCTTCCGATTCAGTAGTTATTTACAGACCCTAACGTCGTATGGTTTGATCGGTCAACATTACATATTGCTTGCGATCAACTCGAATCAACTTTATTTTAGCAAATGCTAGTTGATTGTCAAACAATCTGGTAACGCTTTCAGACAGGTGCCCGTTTACTTGCCACGTTTGAAAAGGCGGGCAAACCAGCCTTTCTTTTTTGGTGCTGGCAGCTTTTCTTGGGGGATTTCGGGAGCGTAGACTTGTAAAATTTCAATGCGTGGGCGATTGATGGCCTGGCTTGCAACGACCAAGAGGCCAGTTGCGTCGGGCTCTTTTTTGGCTGTTTCGTCACTGACATAAGTGAAGTTGACCTTTTGGTCGGCACAAGAGGCAATAACGTCATCGATAAAGCTTGTTTGGGGCATGTTGGCGTTAATTAACACGGTGTAAGGTCGGTAATCCCTAATATGTTTTAAAAAGGCCCTTTGACATGCAAGAACGTGGCACTCCTGATTGGTCAGGCGCACAAAGACACGTTCCCGTAAAGAGCCCAGATAGCGCCGCCGTTCGTCAGGCTTAGTCTGGGGCGTGATGCCTTCGGCTTCTTGCTGAAGCCGCGTATTCAAATCTTCTGTCATTTTCTCCTCATTAAAATAAAAGCCCTCTTCCGAAAAGGGAAGGGGGCAAAAGTAGAACCAAGAATTACAGCAACTTGTTGTAGAATTCAACGACAAGAGCTTCGTTAATTTCAGGTTCCATTTCGTCACGTTCTGGCAGACGAACTAAGCTGCCGCTCAGTTTGTTGTCATCGAATGAAACAAATGGTGGCCGTGAAACAACTGCATCAAGGGCATCCTTGACTTGTTGCAAACTCTTGGACTTTTCCTTCAAGCTAATAGTTTGACCAACTTTAACTTCATAGGAAGGAATGTCAACACGCTTGCCGTCAACTAAGACGTGACCGTAGTTAACCAGTTGTCTAGCTTGTGCACGGGTCGTAGCAAAGCCTCAGCGGTACACGATGTTGTCCAAACGGCGTTCCAACAAAATTAAGAAGTTGGTGCCGTGTTGGCCTTCCCGAA
>JAXGWL010000183.1:0-1624 GCA_040773345.1 Lactobacillus sp.
AAAGTTTGGGCTGAAAAGACTGTTAACGGCGTTCACATGTACAGAATTGGTAACCAAAACCAATGGGTACCTGCTGCCTATGTTGCTTTAAGCTAATTGCTTTTAAGCTAATTTTCAAAGATAAAGTTTTCTAGTTAGTGATATTTCGCTTTATCGCAAGAACCAGTTCATTTGAACTGGTTCTTTTTTGTGCTCAAAATATAATTTTTAAACCAGTTTCTACTATATAAATGGCTACCTAATAAAAAGTTATTGAACACTACTTATTTTGCAGCGCTAGTCTTTGCCATCAGCTAGCTTTTGACTTACCATTAGTAACAGACATTTGAGGAGAATCTGTCATGCAAGACTATCGGAACAATTTGAAACGAATCTTACAAAATACCAGTGGCGACGACCGCAGCCTCGCCAATAGCCGCTCCCTAATTTTGGCCTTGCTCGGTAGTGAGGCCGGTGCCAGTGGCTCCAACGGTAGTGCTGACCTCGCACCGCTGCTCCACGCCTTGGCCGCTGTCCTGCTGCATCCCTCAACCAAGACCGCTGACCAGGCACAGGCCAAGCTACAAGATCTTAAAGGCGACGCTTCTGCGGCTAACTTGCTGTCGGCTTTAAACGAACTAAGTAGTGCTCTGCGCAAAATGTCTTCTTCCGAACAGGCCGTCAACCAGGCCCTGTTTGAGGAAGCTTTGCGGCCGAAAAAGCCTGCTAAGCGCGATTACCGCAAGGGTAAACGCTACACCGTTATCCGCCAGCTCACCGGCTGCGATTTAATCAACCGTGAAAACCAGATCGTCTTCCACTGCAGTGAACGCCAAATCCACGACTTTAATTTAGACTCTGGCGACATTGTCGAAGCGCTGTCGCTGGGTCAGTCCCTGCACGGGGAAGCCGAGATTATACGTAAAGTCGGCCACAATGACTTGCCGGCCAACCAGTACGACAAAATTGCTGTCTTCAAATACGCCGTCGTCCAAGGCAAACCCGGCCAACTCGGCGTCAGTCGGGATATTCACGGCAAAAAACTAAGGATCAACCACAAGCCCGTGCTGGTGCCCGTCGATGCCTCGCTCTACGATGGCCAATTGGCAGATGGTGCCATCGTCGACCTCGCTTGGTACCAAGGCGACGTACGGCTTAAAAGCAACCCCGCCGGTGCCGTCGGCATCCGCTGGATCTACGAGTTAGAGCAACCCCAGCGCAAGAAGCAGAAGAGCAGTAAGAGTCACAAGGCGCAAGCGTCCTTGCTGCCTAAGCTTGACCTGGACCTGCACTACCAGCGCGTCGGGGTCGCCATCGGCGACAACCAAAGTGAGGCCGTCTTTGATGGTATCATCACCCGCTACCACGGCATCCCCGTGCCCATCGACGCCTTCCAAGGCAGAAAGAGGGTCATTAAGCGGCAATTAGAGAGCTTGGACATCGTCATCCTGGTCACCGCCTTTGCCGCCCACGACGCCACCTGGAACATCCAGGCTGCCGCTTCCAAATACGGCGTCAAGTTTGCCGTCTCTTCTACCAAGGGCTACCGTTCCTTTGAAAGGGCCCTGTACCGGGCAGCCAAGGGCATGCCGGCCTACGAAGGCAACCAGCAGTTGACTTATAAAATGGCACAGAATGATTGAAC
>JAXGWL010000184.1:0-1582 GCA_040773345.1 Lactobacillus sp.
AATGTTGTAATTACAACATTAATTCGTGAACAAAAAAAGCGCGCCACGGCGCGCTTTTTTAATTTCAGAACTAGTTCAAGTTCCTTGGGTCCAAGTGGATGCCAGGGCCAAAGGTTGCGCTAACGGCGCAGCTCTTCACGAATTGACCCTTAGCAGCAGCTGGACGAGCACGTAAAATAACGTCTCTCAAAGCGTTGAAGTTTTCAACCAGCTTGTCAGCGTCAAAGGAAACCTTGCCGATTGGGGCGTGGATTAAGCCTTGGCGGTCAACACGGTATTCAACTTGGCCGGCCTTAACGTCCTTCACAGCCTTGGCTACGTCCATGGTAACAGTACCAGTCTTTGGGTTTGGCATTAAGCCCTACCGCCCTAAGATCCGGCCTAAACGACCTACCTTGGCCATCATCATTGGGGTTGCAACAACGACGTCAAAATCCAACCAGCCATCTTGGACCTTCTTAACTAGGTCGGCGGAACCGACAAAGTCAGCACCAGCTTCCTTGGCTTGGTCTGCTTGGGCACCTTCAGCAAAGACAACAACTCTTTGGGTCTTACCAGTACCGTTAGGCAGCACCATGGCGCCCCGGATTTGTTGGTCAGCTTGCTTTGGGTCAACTGACAGGTTGTAAGCTACTTCAACAGTTGCGTCGAACTTAGCGTAAGAGGTTTCCTTAACTAAGTCCATTGCTTCTGCAACTGAGTAAAATTTCTGAGGATCTACTTTTTTAGCAGCGTCAATATATTTCTTGCCATGCTTTGGCATGTTAGTTCCTCCTTTATGTGGTCTAGCGAGCCTTCCAGCTCTCCCACTTAATCATCTAACCAGCGTTTTAGTCGGTTACTTCAAAGCCCATTGATCTGGCAGTGCCTTCGATCATTCTCATGGCAGCTTCTACGTCGGCAGCGTTCAGGTCTTTCATCTTGGTTTCGGCGATTTCCTTAACTTGTGCCTTGGTTACCTTAGCAACCTTCTTGGTGTTAGGCTCGCCAGAACCCTTTTCAACCTTGGCAGCCTTCTTAAGCAGAACGGCTGCTGGAGGAGTCTTGGTTACGAAGTCGAATGAACGGTCTTCGTAAACGGTAATAACGACAGGGATAATCATACCCTTGTCCTTAGCAGTTCTAGCATTGAATTCCTTAGTAAAGCCAACGATGTTGATGCCGGCTTGACCCAATGCAGGACCTACTGGAGGTGCTGGCGTTGCAGCACCTGCAGGAATTTGCAATTTAACGACGTTAACTACTTTCTTTGCCACGGTCAAAACCTCCTTGATTCCGTGATGCGGTTATAATGGAGAATTTTCCTTCTTCTCCTCCCACAGTAATAAGCATACCGTGTTAGTTTACCACCGACTGGCCGCCTATTCAACGGCTTTTTTAGCATCGTCAAAGTTTAATTCAGCAGAAGTGGCCCGGCCAAACATGTCGATCGAGACGTACATCTCGCTTTTATCCTCTTGAATGCTGGTGATCTTGCCAGTCAGGCCTTTGAAGGCACCATCGGTGATTTCGACCATATCACCGACCTTGAAGTCAGTGGCTGGCGTCTTCATCATCGTGCCCTGCCGCGCTAAGATCGTCT
>JAXGWL010000185.1:0-1572 GCA_040773345.1 Lactobacillus sp.
AAATGGACAAGACTTACAACGTGGTTGTCAACAACTACTTGGCAGATTCAGTGCCTGAATTAAAGGATACCAAGAAGGTGGCCGACTTAGGCGTAGACACCGACATCTTCATTGACTACATCAAGGGCCAAAAAGAGATCGTGCCACCAAAGACAGACCGTAAGGAAACTGTCACCGCGGTCCAAGCTGCCCAGCTGCTGGCTAAATACCAAAACAACAACGCAGTCAAGCCTGCCGTCAGCCAAGAAGTCTACCTGCCAATCATTAACAACAAGGCTAAATGGCAAATCCGCTTAATGGATGAGCAGGGCCACTTTGTTGATGGCTACCTGAAGACCAACCGGGCGATCAAGGTTGACCAAGAAAAGACCGTGCACGGCCTGACTATCTACCACATCGCCGGTACCAACTTCTGGCTGCCAAAGATGTACACCGCCAATCAACAAGAGCAAAAGATGTCCGGCGTAGCCCACATGCCACTTTTAAGCCGGCACCCTCGTTGGAAGGTTCGGCTGCTCGACGCCAATGGCCACTACACGAACCAATATTTGCGGACTAACACCAATTGGAAAGTCTTTGGCCGCAAGATGATCAGAGGGCAGCTGATGTACAGACTTGGTACGCAGCAACAATGGTGCCCTGCCGTTTACCTGCGTTTGCGCTAGACCGAATTATCCGCTATTTTTAGAAAGTCAGCTGGCTCCTAGCCGGCGGCTTTTTTTGTGCGACAATACAGCTACGTCAAAAGGGGAGGGTGCATGATGAAAAAGATTCTGCTGCTGTCAACCGGTGGCACAATTGCTTCCGTGGTTTCGCAAAAAGGACTGGTGCCGAGAGAAAGCGGCCAAGAACTGCTTAAACTTTTGGGCGTTTTGCCCTATGAAGTGACCGTCCGCGATATTTTGAAACTGGACTCTTCGAATATTCAGCCCGAAGAATGGCAGATTATCGCGGGGCAAATCTACCACTACCGCAAGGATTTTGATGGCATTGTCGTGTCACATGGGACCGATACCATGGCTTATACGGCCTCCATGCTGTCTTTTATGCTGCAGGGCATTGACTGTCCGGTCGTGTTGACGGGCAGTCAGGTGCCGATTAACGTGTTGCTAACCGACGCCCGCAGCAATCTTCGCTTGGCCTTAGCGGCTGCCGTTAACATGCAGCCAGGCATTTATTTGGCCTTTAACAGCAAGGTCATGCTAGGCTGTCGCACTGTCAAGGTCAGAACGACCAACTTTAATGCCTTTGAAAGTGTCAACGTGCCACCAGTAGCCACTTTGACCAGTGATGGCTTAGTTTTGAATCCTGAGGGGCCTAAGATTCCTGCCCAGGGCTCCTGCCGGTTAAATATTGAAATCGAGCCCCACGTGGCACTCATCAAGCTCTTTCCTGGCTTTGACCCCAAGCTGCTTTTTGCCATGGTAGAACATGGCTGCAAGGGCATCGTGATTGAAGGCTATGGCCTGGGCGGGATGAATTACATCAGGCGCAACATGGTGGCGGCTATTGGTCGGCTGATCGGCTTGGGCATCCCGGTCATTGCCACTTCGCAGTGTCTTTATGAACGCA
>JAXGWL010000186.1:0-1569 GCA_040773345.1 Lactobacillus sp.
AATAATTTGCCCTGTCAGTAATTCTTACTGTTTCATCTAGAGTTCATCTTCCCGCTAAGTCTTACCGCTTATATGGTATCATGAAAATGATCAAGAAGGAGCAACATGACGATTAGGAGGCTAGGGTGACAATGGATTACACAATTCTGTTAAAACAACAGCGGCTGTTGGGACGCAAGCCCATTCTCGATCAGACCGGGCAAGTGGCCTTTGTCTTAAAGGGCAGTATTGCCAATCCTGGCCACATGATCTACCTCAGCGATGCCAATCGCCACGAAGTTGGCCGGCTTTTCCCAGCCAGTAAAAGTAAAAGCCGCAAACAGACTTTTACGATCGATGTGGTAGGGCAGCCACTAATCACAGTGACGAAGTTGCCTGGCCAAGCAGTGACTCTTTTTTACATGTCCCGTTTAAAATATTGGGTCCACGGGAGTGCTGCAAACTCGACTTTCAGTTTTAAAAAAGGTTTGGTGACTGAGGCTGTCATCAAAAAGGCAATCGAACCTAGCGGCCCAGTCGCCCATTGCCAAATCAGGCAAGAGCAGGCAGTACCTGCTGTGCTGCTAGCCAGCGCACTGGTGGCCAGCTGGAATCTCAAACAGCTAAAATTGCCGAATCCCTTTGCAGTGCCCTTGCGTCTCGACGATTGCTGCTAGCGACTCACCCAACGCAGCTCTTCCAACACCTGGCGCTCACTTTCCTGGCAGTCGGTCATGAGCCAATAAGCCAGGAGCCGGAAAATGACTCTCACTTCTTGTTCGCTAAGTTGACCATACATTTGCATACTTTTTAAAAACTCTTGTTCAAGATCAGCTACTACCTGGTGGCGCTTGAAGAGGAGTTTTTTTAGATTGGCAAAATAAGTTTGATTGTCTTTGACTAAAGCCAATAAAGCAGCAAGCTGCTGGCTTGAACTGTTGTCAGCAAGGCAAGCGCGCACCTCAAAAAGCAGGCAGGCTGCTGCAAAATAAGCCAAGGAGTTATAGCGTCTATAAAAGCGACTGCGCGTAATTTGTGCATGTCTGCAAAATGCGGCCACACTATATGCTGCTTCCAACTGCTGTTCTAAATCCGCTTTAAAGATCGCCGCTAATTGTTGCAAATTCATAATTTTCCGTCCTTTTTGTTATTTAAATTTGTTAATTTTTTCGACGATCTCAGAATAGCATTTTAAAAAGTGGACTAAAAAACGGGGGTATTTTGAAATGAACCCCCGTCATTACTGGATTCCTCTCGGCGGCTCGCCGAGCTAAATCCCATAAGTTCGCTTAATTTTTCGATCAATATCCCGTTTTTTAATTTTTTCTCTTTTATCGTACTGCTTCTTCCCTTTGCCAACACCCAGCAGCACTTTGGCAAAACCATGCTTCAAATAGACTTTCAAGGGGACAATTGCAATCCCCTGCTGGGCCTGCAAGCCAGCCAGGTGAGCTATTTGCCGCTTGTGCAATAGCAGCTGCCGGCTGCGCAGTGGATCGTGGTTATAGCGGTTGCCCTGCTTATATTCACTAATATGCACGTTTTCCAGCAAGGCATTGCCGTTAACGATCTGCACGTAACCATCCTTTA